>JBILWM010000034.1:0-26967 GCA_044369905.1 Terrimicrobiaceae bacterium
CCGCTTGCTTGTTGTGTGGTTTGACTCATAGCCTCCCATTCTACAACATCGATTTTATGCGCTTCGGAAGCTCAAAATGACCGCAGAGCGAGGCTGCAAAAGGCTTTCATGTCATCTGACCCCTCTGACTATGACCTATGACATTATCTTTTTGCATCATACGCCACCTAATACTTTTGCTGCCAATTTCCCTGCGAGGCGGGTCAAGATCGATTCAAATTCTCTACTGACATCACTTACGCCGTCTTTTGCATGTATCGCTTCGTGGAGTAGTGTGCCGGCAAAACTATCAAGGGCGGCGAGTTGAGTTCGCTTAATAACAATGCGGCCTTCACTTTCAATCCACAGCCCCACCGTTCTACGCGTTGAATCAATAAAATCTTTTTGCATCGTTTCACTGATTAGGATTTGACGCACATTTGCAGGTCTTCCACCGATAAATGATAAAATTCGATCGCATTGTTGCCAGTTTTGCGCTTCTTCCATAGTAAGCTCACAAGGGTCTACCCATTTGAATTCGAAAGAGGCCGCTCGACTTTTAGCATGCTCTTCAAGGGTATTCACGGGTTGATCCTCAAAATCGCAAGTTCCTCGGAGCTTTTCTGATAAATTGTCAGGAACAACGACTATCGTTTTGCCAGAAGACTCGCATTGATCAACGAGATCTCTTTGAGTCGTTAGCTCATTAGCAGTGGCAAAAACAACATTATCCTTTTTTTCCGTGCTAAGAACCCTGGCTGCGTGCACTTGGACTTCAGCCCAATTCATTTCGTCGTGTGCACTGCCTTTGGAGAAGCCAGTTATTTCATTGGCAAGCTTGAATTTGATTTCACGGGAGTTACTAGCAAGCAGGATGGCGCGAACCCGATCAGCATAAGCCCCCCGAGCTAAATTCTGGCGCTCACGATTAAGGGATTTTTTTATCGTTTTGTTTATGGATGTGATGTTATAGCTGAATAAAAAACGAGCTTCTTCCGCAACCTTCAAGCCATTGATATATATATAAGCGCTGGAATTACTTTTCTGGAGAATCTCGCCATACGGTGTCTTTTCAATAGGGCCGCTGGTGGAAAAAATAAGGAAAAGGTTTTTTGCAGCCTCGATTTCTGAATCATTGACACCATAGAGGCAACAATCAGTTCCAACCAGATTAACTTGAGATGGAGGAGCCACTGTTGCATGGAGGGTAACGATTTCCTCAAAAGAATGCTTTGAGACTCGAGAAAGGCTAATATCACCATGGCGGGATTTAATAAGAATCTTAACACCGCTCCTCTCAAATGTTGCTAATGCATCTTTTAACCCAATTCCAAACTTTCCTATTACAAGAGGATTGGAAATCTTTTCTTTATTTTCGCTCTGAATAAGATCGCTATAGCGTAAGCCTCTGCCTTGGTCTTTAATATGCCACCAGTTTTCTGCGTCCTTAAAAATTTGCGGCGGTGAAGTTCTAGTAAGAATTGACTCATCTATCGCGTTTGATATCAACTCACGAATCGCATGATATACATCCCAGTTCTCAAGGATTTTATCGATATTGAGGTCAAAGTTTTTCATTCCCCATTTCTTAGGTTTGCTAGAAACTAATTGCAGCTAACGACCTCATTAAAAAGTTTGTCTGTATCTTTTTCTCTATTTTCCGTAGGAGCGAGCAAATCCCGACTCATTTGCCGCTTGTATTCTAATAAATCATGAAGTCGAAGATCAAAACTATGATCTTTAAGATCAGAGTCAGGGTGAATAGCTTGTGGAATCCAGATAGTAACGGGTTTCTTCTGGCCGATTCGGTATGCACGATCTGTGCACTGGTCCTCAACTGCGGGATTCCACCAACGATCCAAGTGAATTACATGATTAGCGGCAGTAAGCGTGAAGCCCACACCAGCGGCTTTTGGGGAAAGTAAAATAAGCTCAAAGCCAGATTTGGGTTTCTGAAATGCATCTACCGCTTTTTGCCGCATGGTTTCTGGTGTTGAACCGTTAATTAATGCAACATCAGATAAATTATATTTTTCTTTAAATAATACCAAAAGATGATCTTGCATTTTTCTTGAGTTTACAAATATTAGAGCCTTCTCGCCTGCGCCATCATTTCGCAAGCGAATATCATCAAGTATTCTAACTAGGCTTATAATTCTTGCAGAGGATAATATAAACTCATCGAGATTATTAGCGGTTTTTGTAATTTGTGCCGTATCTTGAACTTTTTTCTCTGTAAGCCAAGGGTGTAGTGATGCCAGTCGGAGGTTTTGAATGGCTTCAAGTTTTGCTCCGCTTTTAGTGTTGCCAAGAGCAGAGACAAGTATTTCTCGATATCTCACAGCTTGAGGTGTAGGCATTTCAATTGGTTCGGCTTGTAAGGTTTTTATGGGCAGCCCATCTAGGACGCTTTCCTTCATGCGCCGTTTCATAAATGGCATGGGCGATGGGCGGAATAGCTGAGATAATTCCACCGGGGAATGGCCGGTTGTAATAAACTCATTCAGCCCCCGAGCTGTATCACTGGATTCCTCTTTTTCAAAAGTTTCACTGAAATCTTTTAGGGATCCCAGCAATCCGGGATACACAGCATCACTAATGCACCAGAAATCGGCTCGTCGGTTTTCAACTGGTGTCCCTGTCATTGCAATTTTAAAATCTGCCTTGAGGGCCAAAGCGGCATCTCTTACCTGAGTGCCTGGCGTTTTTATTTTTTGTGCTTCGTCGAAGACAATGCAACGAAAACCAACCCGAGCAAACGATTTTTGAAACTTAGTTAATGTTTCATAGGTTGTTAGAACCCAGTCGGCTCTTCGTAGAATATCTGTGTCTAGTTCCTTAGAGTTGCCATCTCGAATCCGCGCCGCTTGCGCTCCATGAATCTGGAGAGGTTCACCGAGGGCTGGCTGGCAAAAGTGCATTTCATGCTCTGCCTTCCAGTTTCGTAGCAGTGAAGTAGGCGCAACAATCAAAAGACCTCCATCGTAGTCTTGCTTTCTAGGGCAATTTTCTTTTAGCCACACAAGAAAAGACAAGGCTTGGAGCGTTTTTCCCAACCCCATGTCGTCAGCAAGTAGAAGTCCAGGAACGCCAGCCGCCCATGATTCTTGAAGCCATTGCAGGCCATCTATTTGATGTCTTTTTAGGTTTGTTTTTAGTTGGCTAGGAATATAAATGCCTGCTGAAGGATTGCGCGGATCCGGATTGGCTGTGTATTCCAATTCTGGATAATTTCCCTTTACCAAAATTGCAAATTTCACATCCGGGTCTTGTGGTGGCTTTACATTTTTTGGTGGATCGATAACCACACCAAGCGCAGCCTCTGTAGCTTCAGATACCGGCAACCGGAAGCCTTTATAAGTAAGATAATCATCTCCCATCTCACGAGCTTTTTGACTTTTCGCGAGCAACTCTTTAGCCTCCAATTTGCTGAGGGGGATGTCCACTGGCCCATTTATTGTTTCCAAGCGCACACCTGCCGCCGGCGGTTCATTATCATCATCTGATGGGAACCAATCGTTTCCTCGCCGTTTTATCCAAGGCAGCACGGGTTTTTTCCAAATGCCGATGCCAATAATCCGGCCTGCTAAATATTCCTTTGTTTCAAGAAATAAAGAACCCAGAATTTCATCGAGTTTTTCCTCGCCTAAATCACTAGCAAACTCCTCTCGCAAGACTTTTGCAGGCTCCAAGAAGAGACGCCGCTGGGCTTCTGCCTCCTTGCTTTGACTCAGTCTTTTAACTGTGTTCATGGCCATTTGCAGGTGCGGAGACAGCACAACATATCGATTCCCGCCTATACTATAACGGCTTGCATTTTCTTTTAGAATCTCAACAAAGTCTTTGTTTGCTGCCTCTTGCAGAAGCGGAACAGGTTCATTTTCTTCATCAAATGAATCGACCTCAGACTGGGCAAATTTCCTCGCATACAAAACGGGATCAAAAAAAAATTTCCCATTTTCAATTCTGGGGCGAAGCGAGAAAGCTCCTGCATCAAATACTTGAAATTGCTTAAGCAGCGGCGAGGTGGTTACTCCTTGATCTAGAGATTCTGGCAAATATGATGCTAGCTCAGAATAAGCTCGCAGGCGCTCATCCATATCATTGGTTGCCATGGAAGCACTTATTCTATCGCAGGCTTCGATCAGATGAAACTGTGTGGCAGAGAGTCGATACCACATCCCGCCAACGCGGATAAAGCAACCCTGACGCTCTGATACAACCACTTGCGATCCTGACCTCTGCCTCAAGTTCCAAAGGATGCGAAATTGAGGTTCACTAATAACGCCCTTGTGTTGCACCTGCAAAGAATAAGGGGCGCGCGCATGAAGGTTTAATGCCATCGCTTCATGCTCCGGAAGCTGAACAAGTCGCGCGTAGTCTAAAATAAAACCTTGATCGCTGGTTTCGGCCTCACCCGAGTCCGCCAAAGCCTTCAGGCTGGCAACTGCAGGCAGTATGGGGCCAGAAGCATGCATCATCCATTCGGAGGGCGGAATAAAATGGCCATCGTCAAAGGTTGCTGAAATTTCAACGCATCGAGCATTTTTTTGGTGGGAGAAGTTCATTGTTAGATACGATAATCGCGTTGTAAAACTCTGACGCCCGTTTGTCTCTCAATGAGAGTTGAAAAGCTCGACTGCCAAGACGGCGGGTGTCGCAACTTCTCATCAGCTGATTCCAGTTGGTCGCTATGGTAAGCTGATAAAGCGACTGAAGGTTTTGAGTTATTCGAAGGAAAATAAAAGTAACAACGCCCATTATGGCTGTGATCAATGATTAGCAGATCATTAATTTCAAGCAGGAGTCCGCATTTCATGGTATCTCTTGACTCCAAACGCGCCATGGCATTACCGAAAATTTTCCTTAATTTCATTTCACCTTTCTTAGAGATCATGCGGCGGCCTATCAATGCACGAGCCTTTGCCACAACACCCTTCTTGTAATAGGCCAGCCAAAATGCCGAGCGGTGCTTCCAATGCGCAATCATTGTCTGGTTGCGCGATTCTTCTGCATAGGCCCCGACCTGCTCAAAGAACTGCTCCATTACATCCAGAATCTTCCAGCGGTCCAAGATTTCTCGGCTTAATGTTGAAGTTCCTCGCCAATGGCCAGAGAATTCTTTTGGCACAGGACCAAACCAACTCTCCAGCTGCGATTTGATCTTTTTCTGAAAACCAATATCAGGTGGATTGAATGACGCCCATGGCTCAAGCAACCCATTTATGACAGCTGCTGAAAGTAAAGATGGCCATTTGGAATTACCCGCAAGCAAAACCTCCTTCCACTCAATAATCCGATCAAAATGCTGAATAGAATACCCTTGAGATATTTTAACTGGGTAATCTAAAAAAGCCGTGAATGCCTCGCGGGATAAATCAGAAACCATGGAAACAGCCGAATGGAATCCAGCATCAACTAATGCACTTTTGACTGGTGAGCTCGTAGAGTGAGACAATTTTTGCACCATGACATTCTTGAATTCAACCGGCGACCAGATGCAAAAATCACGATCCCTGCGCCTCCACTCCTCAAGTTGAGGGCGGGGCTCTCTATTGCACCATTCTTTTAATTTGCTGCCTAGCCAGTTGCGCCAAGAAAGATCAACACCCGAGGCTTCTAGGTAGCTTCGAGCCAAGGCCTCAATCCAAAAAACCGGCGATACACTTTGAGAGGCAGCCCAGCAAATGCCGTCAAACAAATGTTTGTATGCAATAGCTGGGTGGCCGTGATGTTGCCACCAAATCAAAAACGGAACCTGTTTCCATACTGCCATGGGCAGCGAAACTGGGGCCTTGCGTAAATCCATCCAATTAACAAGCTCAGCCCAAGCAGCAAGTAAAACATCCTTGTGCGGAACGGTAATTGTTGGTGATTCCATTCCCAAATTTTTTGCGCAGAGCTGCAATTCATTAAGCGAAGAAAGGGGATAGTCTCTAAAGGCATTAGAATTTTTGCGCGAAACTTCCTTTAAAGCATCTATAAGGGAACTCATGGTTGTGGGGTCTCTATCTTTTTTGTAGCCTCCCTAAGTTTGCGCTCCATTTCTTGGATTTCTGCTTGACTTGGATAAGCCATTACAAAACGAATGTCGATTCGCCGATTCTTTTGCTTTCCAGCTTCTGTGGAGTTATCAGCAACAGGTCGATGTTCTCCATAACCACTTATACCAATAACTGATTTATTTTGATGGTTTAATTGCAATGCCAGAGATGGCTCAGCAACTAGGAGCGCTTTGTATGTATTAATCGCGCGAGCTGATGACAAGTGCCAATTGCTTGGAAAAGTCCCATAAATTGGAACATTGTCAGTATGCCCCTCGATATAAATTGCTTCCCATTTGAGCGGGCTGCTACTGCACCCTTTAACAACGACAGGTAGCATCTCCTTTGCAAGCTGAGAGAGTGCGATTTCTCCAGTTGGCTGCAATTCGGCTTTGCTGGCATCGAACAAGAGGCTTCCAGGCAAGCGCAAAATGCCATTTGTTTCGTCCAGTTCCACATCAATTTTATGTTGCGCCACGCGGTTCACTAGCCCTTGTAATTCTTCTTTTCTGAGCTGCTCACGCTCTCTTAAAATTTTAGCAAGTGCGTCCAATGCTTCCTGCACTTGGCGAGCATCGCTTCGCGCTTTGCCTGCTTCTGCCTGAGCCTTCGCCGCCTTTTGTTGCGTCCCCTCAAGTTCTTTTGCCTTAGACTGGTAGTGCAGGGCGAGTGCCGTCGTAAGTATAACAAAAACAAAAAGCACCCCAGTCATCAGGTCGCTAAGTGAAACGAAGTAGTTCTCGTCCTCCTCAGCGCTAAGGTTTATGGCTGATAATTCTTCTCCGCCCTTCATTCAGGTGAAATTGTATTTTGCAAATCGGAATCAGAATTCATTTTTTCTGCGCCCGTTAAAGACGCGAACTGTTCATTCGCAATTTTCTGTGATTCTACCAGATTGACGAGACGATTCAGGTGGCTACTGACCGTTTCGGCACTGCTTGCCACCACAACAGCGGATTCGCGCCAGATAGAACTTTGAATTTTAAGTTCTTCGTGACTCTTCGCCAAATCTTTTATGTTTGCAGACAATCCCGCCAGCGATTGGGTCATAGACTTTTGTAGCACATCGCTAAATGAGTTAAGATTTTCAGCAAATTTCGGAAAAATCTCGGTAGTTTTTTCTACTTCTTGGGCAAGAGACTGATCGATTCGCTGCACTAAAGATCCAATTTCCTGCCATCGACTTGCAATTTTTGCATTTTCTTGAATGATTTGGCTGATACTTGTAGCCGCATGGGTTGCGGCATCTTTTAATGTCGAGGCAGCTTCTTTAAGCTGATTAGATTGACTTGGAATCTCTTGGAAACTGCTAGATATTTGGGCGGATGAGATTTGGGCTTCGTTGAAATTATCTCTGATAGTGCCTGACTGCTCCTTCACCTCGTTAGTTAGTGTATTAAACTCATCGGCTACATCACGAAGTAATTTCAAAGATTTTTCAATTTCTTTACTTAACTCAGCGCCAGCCCCGTTGGCGATACCTTCACCAATACCCTTACCAATATTAATCCCCTGTTCATCAATAGCAATTTTTAACATACCAATGCCAGTGGCCGTTACTTCTTGATACTCTTCACATCGACGAAGGCGCTGAAGCGACTCATATTGTATTATTTCCGAGCTTAAAACGCGGACGCAATTTTCCAAATCACGAGCTAAGTGCGCGAACTCCCACTCTAAATGCTGGGCTTGCCCCCTAAACCAAATCCCATAAACAATAGAAAGAGCGACTGCTGTCAGTGAGGACCAAAATTTGCTGGATGCCGCTACAAGAAGATCGCGCAAAGCTAAACTGCTATCCACCGCACTATTGGGATCTAGCACATGACTAGCATTGCCAATGACAACTGCCAATCCGAGGAATGTGATGCATAAGCCAATTCCCACAAGGTAGTTAGGGAATGCCTTGTAAAATGCTACATAAATTTTGGACTCGTGCAAATAGTCGGTTAAGCGAATTATTTGCGCGGGGGAAGCAGAAGTTTCCAATCGCCTAAGACCAAAATCCTCCGTCTCAACTACCTCACAGTGTTTTAAAAATTCTAATGTTTGACGCGCAACTGGGTTGTCTTTGGAAATTTTTGCAAGGCTAAGCTTAGACTCTTCATAATAATCTGAAACAAATGCCTGCCATCTTTCATAGTCTTCTGGAATACTCAGAATATTGGGCAAACCGATAACATTCTTGATAATTTTTATTTGATTTTGTAAATGAATAACATGAAACAACCACCTGCGGGCGGTTACTAAGGTAACGATAATCAAAATGGCTGCAATCACCCAAGGCGTCGCGTCGTTATTAAATATAAAAGTTAAAAAATTCATTCCTTTTTTGATGTTTTTATTTCGGAAATTTGACAAGCCTGATTTAGGCCGATTTTTTAGGCAACCAATGGAAAGATGATACCAATCCCGCGTGTTGTCATATTTTGAAGGATTTTTTATAAAGTTGCTAAAGAAGACGGAAGTCTGCGGGCGCAAGTCATACCTAATAGCTCCACTTGGAGCTTTGGGCAATAGGTGTGAGGAGAATTTTTGATTCTGGATAGTGGAAGGCGGTCCTGCTCCGCGTATCGCGAAATATTTAGCAAATCTTGGATTTTGATTGGTGCTTGCTTGTGGGTTTGAAAATACACAAAGGCTGGTTGCTTTGGCGAGTCTTCAGAAAGCCGGTTTACAAAGATCAGGAAATCCCTCTCGCGATTTTCCCTCGCGATCAATCTTCGAATCTGTGAAATGGCAATGTTAGCAAACTTCATCTTTCAATTGTAGCGCAGACTTTCGAATCTTTTTTCGCAAAGTGGTCTAATTGCGCCTTGAGGTCCTGCTGGTCTGCGACTATGTCCACAGCCAGCCCTTTTACTTTTTTGAGGTCGTCGATTTGCATGCGGAAGGTGATGGGAACGACGATTCCTGTATCGAATTCAAACCTTGCCGGTGCGTCTTTGTATCTGGCTCCGCGTTGGACGCGGATGAGCTTTTCGAGCGCATCCATGTAGGAGCCATCGCCGCGTTGAATCATTCCACTCGCCACCAGAAAGGAATCAAAACCGGGCACGGTTCTCATGGGCAGTATGGCGCCCTCCCATTTTGGCCAGGCGGATTTCGGCATCCACCCGCCGGTCATCCATCCCACGGGAAAGAGGGGGCCAAAATACAGCGCGTCTGCTGCTCCCGACCAAGGAAGACCGATCGGAGCGAGGATGGGTGAGGCTTGCCCGACAAGAAATGTGGCCTCCGCTCCGCTTTCCATCTGCAGCTTGGCCCGGAGGTAAAGCGGCACATTGTCGAGCCGGGCGCTTTCTGCCACCAGCGGGCTGAAGGCTTCCTGGCGGATCACAGTAAACCGAAAGCTGGGTTCCACCGGCATCCTTGCTGTTTCTTTGCAGAGCGATTCTGTGCGGGGCGGAGTGGACAACAGGAACTGGCGCGGCATTTTCCCATGGCAGCGGGCCGTGAGGGAGGATTCTTTGCCAACGCCGAAGCGGTGCTGTGGTGAAATTCCCATCGAATCCGTCTGGAGCATCCTCGTAGAAGGGTGGCTCGGGTCTTTCACTCTCCATTCGGATGTAAAGCTCGCCGCAACGCTCGCTGAGCGTCTCAAGGCACTGGGCGATGAGGGGCGAGGCTTCTTTGTCCCAGAAATCCAGATCCGGCGTGATGAGGGCGGCCCAAGTGGCGTGAACGATCGAGTCCTTGCCCTGCTCGAGCTGGGGAAGCGGCGTGCCACCTGCTCCGATCTCAGCGCCGCTCTGGAGGTCGATGAGAGTGACTTTGTAGAGCTTGGGGCTGATGCCCAAGATAAGGCTTCGCAGCATCTGAACAGCCTGCTCGCGCCCTCGGGCGGTGGTGCTCAGGCGAGCCCATTCGTCTTTGAGTTCCACCCTGTGTTTGGGTCTCTGGACTCCCAGAAAATCGGCAACGATTCCCCTCCTGACCCGTGCTCGAATGGCTACGCGGGTCACTCCATTTTGAGATTGGCTGAGAAGTTCCTCGTAGCTCTCGATGCATCCATTGGTGAGAACACGCAAGATATCATCGGTGAGTTCGTAGTTGCGGACTGTGCTTTGGCTGTGGACTACGACGCCGATTGTTGTTTGAAGCGCCTTGGTGAATGCCGCCTGCAGGGCGCTGTCGGCATCGGTGCCTTCGCCTACAACTTCGACTTCATGAATCTCGCCAGTTTCCTGGGCGACGCATCGGAGGGGAGTCGCGTAGGCAAGCAGGATCGCCGCAAGGCAAATTTGCCAGATAGTCTTCATCGGTAAACAAGCCTCATATCGAAGAAAAGGCGCTCAGGGATTTCGCCTCCTTTTGGGAAATCCTTGATTTGCGTCGATCCACCGGAAGGCGGCGGAAGGGCCTTGAAGACATGGTTGAGCATCTGACCATAGGCAAACTTCCTGCCCGCTTCCCCCGGCACGCGAATCCGGCAGGGAGTGATCCCAACAAAGGCATCGTTGAACTCGATGCGCACTCCGGGTGGCGTTGATTCGACAAGAATCGTGTAGTGGGGTTGTGGATCGTTGGCTGGATCGTATTTCGGTGCGGGCGGCGGCGTGTAGAAAACCTCCGGCGGCAAGGCAGGAGGCTCGGGAGTGGTGCAACCGGATGTGAGAAGGGCCAACAAAAGGGCGATAGCCTTCCAAAGATCCTGACCGCCTATCGGCAAGGTGTGTTGTTTTTTCATAAAGGATGCGGTGAGGTCGAGGGGGATGGTGCTCAGTCGTAAATAACGCCGGGGTTCATTTCGCGGGGCGAATACCAAGTGATGCCGTGTTCCTCCTTGAGGATTTCTTTTTGTCGCCTCCAGATGAGATGGCAGATGCCGAGGTGCTCGTATTTGCCTCCCGAGACTTCCTGATGGGCGCGTTCTGCGGCCGCCTTGATGAGCGGGCCGATGTCCAGATCATCTCTGAGCGGGGCGTAGAGAAAGCGGATTTTAGGATGGGTGTGTTTATTGGTCTGCCTCGCAAGCTCGCGACGGCGCAGGAGCTCGGGATCGGTGGGAGGAGGCGGAGGTGGTGGCGGCATCTTTGCCCGGAGGGCTGCTTGAGCGAGGTCTTCCTCGCGCTTTCGGCGCTCGCGTCGACGCTTGAAGGGCAGCAACAGAATCCAAAGGGGAAACCAAATCGGGCTTGTGAGCGTGATAAGCGCACCAGCGGCGATTTTGACAAACAAGTCTTCGTGCGGTGGCGGATTCCTCCGCTTGCCTTGAATGGAAAGAGTAGGTGGTGAGAATTTCATCGCTGAGTGGGCGGCTGATTTTTCGGCACGAAACAAAACTCCTCTTGCTTCGCAGATTGGCTCTGAAAAAGGCGCTGCGGGCGGAAGCGCAGCAGCGTCGAGTGGATGAGGCGTAGGATTTTGGTGATCATTTCGACCGGAGCCTATCAACCTCGGTCGGACATCCGCTGGGGGATTGGAAAAATTTTCTGAAATTTTTTGCGATCAAATGGGAGGCACGCCAGGACGCGTGAAGAAGTGCAAAAATTCCACTAAATCGAGTGCGGCGAGGCTCAATGGTGAGTGGCATTCAACTCTCCTTTGAGTGAGGTGACACTCAACGGTGAGTAATTTTCAATCTCCGTAGAGTGAGATGGCACTCAACGATGAGTTATTTTCAATCTCCGTAGAGTGAGGTGGAACAGAGTGACGAGTCGTTTTCAATCTCCAGGGAGTGAGGTGGTATGGAATGCCGAGTTGATTTCGGTCTCCGTTGAGTGAGGTAGCACTCAACGATGAGTCTTTTTTAATCTCCAGTGAGTAGTGCGGCGACATCGGCGTTCCGGAGTTGGATGGAATTCAGAAATCAGCATTGATCATTCAAAATTTAGAATCTGCGCTTCGTTCATGGCGTTGCTGTGAGTGAATTCACGATATCGAGGAGGCTACCTGAGAGTTTTTGAATGCGGAGGTCTATGGGAGCAAGCAGACCGTCCGACATGAGAATGAGGTTGCCTCGGTGGGTGTCGGAAATGGCGAGTCCATTTTCCGGATCGAAAAAAGCGGTCTCTCCATCCGAGGTGAAGGGTTTCCAGCCGTTGCCAATGAAAAAATCCCTAATCTGGGCCTCACTCGTTGCGGGGGTGCCTGCGATGGCAGGCTGCTCAATGATCAATCTGTTGCCATCCGGGGTTGGCACAACGCCCAGGAAACGGACCTGATCGGCGAAGAATGCGTTGTGAAGCAGCCATCGCTCCAGATAGTCAATGGGCGAGGCCTTTGATTCCTCGTCTGGGCGATAGACCACACGCAGGCCGAAAAAGCCCGGCCATGTCGCTTTGAGAAATGTTCCGTGCGCTTCACGAAACCAAACTTGGTGTTCGTTGCCTTCGTCCGAAGGCGGGAGGCTCAGCTTTGATGGAGCGGATGGGAGGAACCAACCTTGCTCGTTGGCGACTTCGTTGAATATGCGGAGTTCTTCTTGGTAATGGGTATGACCTCCTTGAATGCGGCTAACTGCTTCAAGGCGTCCACGGAGCGTTTCAATGCATGCTTCGAGCGGGATTCGCTCAGGGTTTGCGTGGTCCACATGAGGTAACATTAAGGCTGTTGGTTGGGTTGCTTCAAGTGGGAATTTCTGCAAGATGCAGAGCAAATGGGGGCAGGAAGAGATTCAGCCGGTGCATTCCTGCAGGAGAACATGGGCTGGGATTCCCAGGCCGTTGTGAAGCGATCGGATCATGCCGAGGCTGAGTGGGCGTTTATGATTGAGGACTTCTGAGACGCGGTTTTTCCCGGGGAAGTATTTTGCGAGGTCTTTTTGTCGCAGACCCTCTTGCTCCATGCGGAAGCGGATGGCTTCGATGGGGTCTGGAAAGTCGATGGGGTGGTGCTCCTGCTCATAGCGCTCGACCAGCAACGACCAGAGTTCGAGTTCCTCTTCTTGTTTGGAACCGGGATTGGCATCCATAAGCGACTCCAACTTGGCCAAGGCGGTGCTGTATTCGGCTTCGGTTTTAAGAATTTTTGGTTTCATAATTTCAGATGGTTGTGGCATCGATTTTGTCATATTGCGCGTGGGTTCCGACAAAACGGATGAAGACGATGCTCCTGTTGTAGTGGATTTTAACAATAAGACGGAAGGTGTTGCCTTTAATGTCGAAGACAATGCGATTTCCGGGAAGTATGTCGGCGCTTTGGTAGTGTTTTTTGATGTCTTGCGGCCCGCGCCAATTTGCTGCTTCGGCTTCATGGAACCAGGCTTCAAGCGGGCCTTTGGCGGCGGCGTGCTTTTCATAAAAATCTCGAAGTGTTTTGCGTGCGATGACTCTCATTTCAAGATCGAGGCGTTCGGTGTAAATGGCAAGAAAAAAGTTCCCAATTAGGGAACTTTTTAAGTGATGAAATATGACGACGCAAGCCCGAGAGGGCGGCGCGATCTACCGCGCTGAGGCGACTCAGCTCCGGAATGCTTTGCGGGAGCTGTGGGATTTCAGAAAGTCGTAGCCCTTGAGCGCTTGCTCGGTAGAGGATTTCGGCCGATTCAAAATCGAGGCCACTGTGGCTTTGCGAGCCGGATTTTTCGGCTTGGGCACAGTGATATCGTAGAGCGGCTTCGACAGGATGGGCTGCATATCTGTCTACCTTCCTAAACTGGAAGGCTTGCTCCGTCAATGCGTTCAAGGATGAAATCTCGCCATGCATCGTGTCGATTAAGAACTCAGACAATAGAAGGAGAAGTTGCAACGGAGCGAGTCTGCACTGCTAAAAAAATCGGCAAGGGGTGGGTCGGACCAAGCCTTTTAGATTTGGTAATCGGCGTCGGAGCCGAGCGACTTCAGGGGAATGGCAAACGGAAGCGGGAGGCCATCCTGGCGGAGTTTTTTGAGGGAGACTTCGGAGACCTGAGCAAGACTGTAACGATCGAGAATGTTGGCGATGGCGTTGCGCACATCGAGCATGAGAAGACGGAGGCCGCAGTGCTCCTCGTCGGGGCAGGAGCATTTGGTGTAGGCCGTATGGCTCACGCATCCGATCGGCGCGAGCGGGCCGTCGATGAGACGCACGACCTCTCCCATCGAGATGTTTTCAGGGGGCTTTGCGAGGAAGAAGCCGCCATGCTTGCCTCGCTTGCCATCGACAATGCCGGCTTCGCGTAACTGAACGAAAATCTGCTCCAGAAACGGGAGAGGGATTTTTTCCCGCGCGGAAATCTCCTTCAGCGGAATCAGCTCCCTACCGGCTTCGCGGGCGAGAACCATGTCGATCAACGCGCGCAGGGCGTATTCGCCGCGTTTGGTGAGTTTCATGGGCGCTTCGAAACAGGATGAGTTGAGGAAGAACTCGGCATGAATACATGCTACAGGCGGGAAGTTGGGATTGGAAAGAAGGGATTCTGTGATGATCTAAAATTAGGTTAAACCTAACGATTATTTTATTTCTTCATCATTCCCGAATGAACGAAAATCAGCCAGTCTGCCGGCCATGATGTTATTTCCATTTGCCGAGTATTGGTGGTTCTACGCTTCGTTTATTGTTTTTGTCCTGTTCGTGCTGGCGCTCGACCTCGGGGTTTTTCACAAGACCGCGCATGAGGTGGGATTCCGCGAAGCGCTCACTTGGAGTATCATTTGGGTGGCCATGGCTGTGGTGTTTGGTTTCCTCTTCCAAGAGTTCGCAGCCTACCGTCTGCAGAATTGCGAGCGGCTCATGGCGATTCCGGGATTCAACCCGGCGGAGGCGGCCCAGCGGAGCACGCTGCAATTTTTCACCGGCTACATCGTCGAGAAGGCGCTGTCGGTGGATAACATCTTCGTGTTCGTGGTGATCTTCACCTACTTCAATATCCCGAGCAAATACCAACACCGGGTCCTCTTCTACGGCATTCTGGGTGCGCTGATCTTCCGCTGCATCTTCATCGCCATGGGTTCGATTCTGATCCAATACTACTGGGTCGTCATCCTGTTCGGCGTGTTCCTCATCGTGACTGGCATCAAAGTGCTCCTCGCCCCGGAAAAGCCCGTTGAACCAGAGAAGAACCCAGTTTTGAGGCTTTTGAAGAAGTTCCTGCCTGTCAGCCCGAATCTTGATGGTCAAAAATTCTTCACCCACCACAATGGCGTCCGCATGGCGACCCCGCTCTTGGTCGCGCTGATCTTGGTGGAAATCTCCGACATCGTCTTCGCGGTGGACAGCGTTCCAGCTATTTTCGCAATCACCAAGGAACCGCTTATTGTATTCACTTCAAATATCTTCGCCATCCTTGGTCTCCGCGCCATGTTCTTCCTGCTCGCTGGCGTCGTGCACAAATTCCGCTTCCTGAAATACGGCCTCGGACTCGTGCTCGTCTTCGTGGGCTTGAAAATGGTCTGGCTCAACCAAGTATTCGGCGGTCACTTCCCGATTGGCTGGTCCCTCGCCATCATCTCGACGCTCATCGGCGGCTCGATTCTGGTCTCCTTCCTGGTGCCAGAGAAGAAGCACTGAGGCGAAAAGCCGGATCGTTTGTAGATTAGACACCGGTCGTTGTGCCCTTCCCGAATTTGCGGGAAGAAAGCGCGCGACCGGAAGCTTGTTTTCGTAGATGGCCCCCAGAATTAACTCGAAAACGGATTTTCAGAGAGGATTCACCGGAATGCTGAAGTGAGTGTTGGAGATTGCACAAAAGATTGAATACTCGTGTCATTGCAACAGACTCATTCTCTGTGCTCTTTGACTCGCTTGCTCCCGCTCATAGGTGCAGAGCGGAAATCTTCAAACGAGCCGTAGACAGCGAACTGCTTATGCCTAAAAAGAAATCACCGAACATTGTGCGCCTGCGCAATAGCACGGCGGAATTTCTAACTTTCGCCTACCAGACCGGCGGCGACGGCGTGGAAGTGCGGGTGGAGAACGGCACGATCTGGTTGTCGCAAAAAAACATGGGCGAGCTGTTCATGACATCCAGTGACAATATCGGACTGCACCTCAAGAATATCTTCAAAGAGGGCGAATTGATCGCGGCGTTAGTGACCGAGGAATTCTCGGTAACTGCCACGGATGGGAAAAACTACACCGTCAGGCATTACAACCTGGATGCGATCATCGCGGTGGGCTACCGCGTGAATTCCAAGCGTGCCACGGCCTTCCGGCAATGGGCCACGGGCGTCCTGCGGGACTACACGCTCCGTGGGTATGTGATGGATCGGAAACGCATGGAGAACGGCGCGTTCCTCGGCGAAGATTACTTCGAGCGCCTGCTGGACGAGATCCGGGAGATCCGCCTGTCCGAGCGGCGCTTTTATCAAAAGATCGCCGACATTTATTCCACGGCGATGGATTACGACCGAGACGCGCCGATCACGAAAGAGTTCTTCGCCAAAGTGCAGAACAAGATGCACTACGCCGTTCATGGCCAGACAGCGGCAGAGTTGATCGTGAAGCGCGCCGACCATACAAAGGAACGCATGGGGTTAACGACTTGGGCCAAAGCTCCCGAAGGCAAAATCCTCAAAAGCGATGTCGTGGTGGCAAAAAACTACCTGACGGAGGCAGAGCTCTCGGATCTGGGGCGCATCGTAAACGCCTACCTTGAACTAGCGGAAAGCCGCGCGAACCGTCGCGTGGCTATGACGATGGAGGATTGGGCAAATCGTCTCGACATCTTCCTCTCAGCGGATGAGCGGGAGGTGCTGCAAGACGCCGGGCGCATCAGCGCCGAGATCGCCCGGGAACACGCCGAGGGCGAGTTCGAAAAATATCGCGTGATCCAGGACCGGCTCTTCCAAAGCGATTTCGACACCTTCGCAGCGCTGGAGAAACGCGAGGAGGACAAAGGCGACGAGTAAGCCTTGAAGCTCAGGTTCCGCTTTTCCTTCGTTTCGAGGTATCTTGAGCCCGAAGTAATTGCAACCAACTCATTCTCTGTGCTCCTGGCGGCTAATTCTGCTTTCAGATTTAGCCAGCGCTAAAATCCAGGCTTCACAAGCAATCCCTCTGCGAAAGCAGCTTTTGCCTGCCGCTTGTCGAAGGTCAAAAATGTGCGCGCCCCGGATACCAGTGCGGCAGCGAGGTGCATAAGATCGAGGCTCCGCGTGGCAACTGCAGGAGTGTGCTTGTTGGAAAGTTCCTGCGCTTTCGCATAGATGCTGGATTGGCTGGCATCGACCAACCGGAAGAAGCCTGTCTCGATCTGCGTGTCGATTTCGGCGAGGACGGCATCGCACTGCTTGCTGGTGATCTCGCCGCGATTGATGCCGAAATTGAGATCATTCCGAATTTCCAAAAGGCTCAATGGGGAGAGAAGGATCGGCTTGCCAGCCCGCTTCACCTCTTTCCTCGCCTGCGCAGAAGTTCCCTCCGTAGTCAGGTAAAGGGAGACGACGAATCCAGAATCCGCATAGGTCAAGAGTCGTAGCCCTCCCGTTCCATATCGGCGAGGTTTCCACGGAATTTTTTGGCTCCAAAAATCCTCTGTGAGATCGAATCAAAGTCGGGAGCGGGTGCATTGCGTGTGATCGGAGGTCGATCGGGGACGAGGCGGGCGACGATTTTGCGCCGCATGGTGATTGCCACACTCTCCCCCTCCTCGATCCAGCGCATGATGGCTGGGAAGTTTTGCCGAATATCTCGGACGCTTGCAATTTTCATTGTTTCACAGAAATGTTTCACGCTATCGGAGAATGTCAAGTGGCTCTGCGGGATTTTGCACCACTCTGGATTCCGGCTTTTGAAAAGTGGAAACAATCAGCGCTGACCGATCTGTGGGCGTGGCATCGGCTACTGACTTTGTTGTGGCGGCCTGCGGCCGAGCGGGAATTGCGCGCTCCACCCGGAGCGCAAACACGCTTCGAAACCAAGGAGGAAGGGCTGAATGAACAAGCGGCTTAAGTTTTGTGGAGGGATGGCTCGAACTGAACGAGGGAGAGTGGGCAGCGCCGTCTTCACAAAGGCGGAGGTAATCTCGAGAAATTTGCAGTTCAAAGCCACAAGATGGCGCGCGAATACGAATCCGCCGGGATTTGATTGAACGCAGGGATCGCTGTGAGGGTGCTCCTCCCGATTAGAGGGCGAAGAGTTTGGGGACTATCCATCCAAGCCAGATGGAGAGGAGGATGAGGGCGGCGATGTTGAGGATGAATCCGGCTCGCATCATTTGGGGCAGGGTGACTTGGCCGCTGCCGTAAACGATGGCATTGGGAGGGGTCGAGACGGGCAGCATGAATCCGCAGCTGCTGGCAAGCGTGACGGCCATGCAGAGAGCGACAGGGGAATGCCCGAGGCTAAGCGCGAGCGCGCCAGCCACTGGCAAGAACGCGGCAGTTGTGGCTGTATTGCTCGTGAACTCGGCCAGGCTGATTGCGACGATGGAGACAAGGATCAGCAGGGTGGTTGGCGAAACATGACCGGCCTCCGCGCCGAGGCTACCGATCCAGGATGCGAGACCGCTCGATTGCATGGCGGCGGCGAGACTCAGACCTCCTCCGATGAGCAGGAGGACATCGAGTGGGATTTTTTTGAGGGTTTCGGCGTTGAGGACGGCGCCACCGCCCGGAGACCCCGAGGGCCAGAAAAAGAGTGCCAATCCACCGGCCATGGCGATACCGGCATCGGAAAGCCAGGGTAGGCGCGCCTCGAGAAATCCCCTCGCAATCCAGAGAGCGATCGAGACGGCGAAGACGATCAACACACCGAAACTCCCCATGCTAAAAGGCGGGAGTTTTTCGGCCTTCAAAAATTCGGAGGCGCCGACCACCTCTCCACCCGAGCGGAAGACAATGCGGGTCAGAAGAAACCAGGCGAAGGCGAGCAGGAGGGCGGAGACGGGCATGGTCAAAGCCATCCAAAGCGGGAAGCCGATCTTGATGCCGTAGGTCTCCTGCATGAAACCAGCGAAGATCGCATTCGAAGGGGTTCCGACAAGCGTCACCATACCTCCAATGCTGCTGCCATATGCGACGGATAAAACCAGGGCAGCGGGGAAGTTTTTATGACATCCCTCGCGGAAAAGACTGATGACCGAGAGGGCGATAGGGAGCATCAAAAGCGCGACTGCCGTGTTGCTGATCCACATGGAAAGGAGGGCGGATGCGAGCAGGAAGGCGGCAACGATGGAAGATTGGTTGCTGCCAGCGAGCCGGAGCAAAAAGATCGCCATTCTGGTGTGCAGTTGGCACCCCTGCATTCCCTGGGCCATGAGCATACCGCCGAAAAAAAGAAAGATCACGGGATTCGCAAAGGGCTCGGCTGCATCGGCAATGCCGCAGACGCCCAATACGGGAAAAAGCACAAGTGGCAACATGGCCGTGACGGCTAACGGAATCGCCTCCGAGACCCAGAGAGAGGCCATGAAAACAGCCACGCCCAGAGTATGCCAACCTGCGAGAGGAAGCTCATGCGGTGGAGGGCTGGCCAAGGTATAAATAAAACCAACCGCTCCAATCCATGGAACGGTGCGCCTCAACCATGCACCTGCGTTCATAGGATCAATCTCCCGGCATGCGGCGGGCAAGCAACCCCGGGGTTGCGCATTTCCCAAACAAGTCTCGCGGCCGATGTTTCCGTTGATTAGAACGATCTTCATGTCCGGGAGCTTGAAAAAACGCGTTATCGTCCTTTGCAGCGGCGGGATGGATTCCGTTGTCGCGCTGCATGACGCGGCGCGAGTGCACGAGGTGGTTGCAGCCTTGAGTTTTCACTATGGCTCGAAGCACAACGACCGGGAGATTCCCTTCGCGGCTTTTCATGCGGCGGAGGTGGGAACCTCGCATCTCACGATTCCGTTGGATTTCATGGGGCGGCACTTTGAATCCCACCTCCTGCAATCCGGCGCCTCGATTCCCAAGGGGCATTACGAGGAGGAAACCATGAAGCAGACCGTGGTGCCCTTTCGCAATGGCATCATGCTCGCTGTGGCGGCAGGCTTGGCGGAAAGCCGGAATGCCGATGGTGTGGTGATTGCGGCCCACTCGGGCGACCATGCGATTTATCCCGACTGCCGCGAGGATTTCATGCGGGCGATGGGGGATGCGATTCGTCTGGGAACCTATGCGGATGTGGCATTGTTGCGGCCATTCATTTCGATGACGAAATCGGAAATTGCGCGGCGGGGTCACGAGCTGGGCGTGGATTTTTCCCAGACTTGGTCTTGCTATGTCGGCGGCGAGAAGCATTGCGGGGATTGCGGCACCTGCGTGGAAAGGCGCGAGGCGTTTGAGTTGGCGGGGTTGGATGATCCCACGGAATACCTGAGCCACGCGCCGCTGCCTGCAAAGCCGGTCTAAAGCCATGCGGATTTCGGAAATTTTTTATTCGATCCAAGGAGAAGGTGAACTCACCGGCGTGCCGACGGTTTTCATCCGCACTTCGGGCTGCAATCTGCGCTGCCGCTGGTGCGACACGCCGTATGCCTCATGGAACCCAGAGGGCGATGAGATGAGCATCGGGGACATCCTCAAAGAGGTGCTAAAACATCCGGCCCGGCATTGCGTTCTCACAGGAGGAGAGCCGATGGTTGCGAAGGGAATCCATGAACTGGCCGCCGCGCTTCGAGCGGAAGGCTTGCACATCACCATCGAAACCGCCGGCACCATTTCTCCTGCAGGAATCGCCTGCGATCTGGCCTCGCTGAGCCCGAAACTTGCCAGTTCCACGCCCCACGCGGGTGAGATCGACCAGGCCTGGATCGAGCGTCATGAGCGAACGCGCCTCCAACCCGCGATCCTCCGCGAATGGATCGAAGCGGGAAATTATCAGCTCAAGTTTGTTTACACCGGCCCCTCGGACTTGGAGGAAATCGATAGGCTCATTGAGTCCATCGGCATCCCTGTGCCTTCGTCGAAAATTCTCCTGATGCCGGAAGGAACGGATGAAGCGCACATCGCCGCGAGGCAAATGGAACTCGTCAGCCTCTGCACGCAGCGTGGCAACCGCTACTGCGATCGGTTGCACATACGACTCTTTGGAAATACGAAGGGCACTTGATGCAGAAGGTCGCGGGAAAACTGGGGGAGGGCAGGCACCATTCACTTTCATTTTTACCGTAGATAGGAGTTCGCTCTTTTCAAAATTTCCCTCACTCATTCGGGGGAATCTTGACGAAGGCTATTTGTAGCCTCAATGTAGAAACATGACCGCCACAATTCAAAAATGGGGTAATAGTTTGGCTCTGCGAATTCCCAAAGCTGTTGCCAAGCAAATTCAGATTCAGGAGGGCGATCCTGTGACTCTCAAAGTCGGGGTCTCGGGACTGACTGTGAAGGCCATTCCCAAGAGAATCGAGTTGGATGATCTGCTCCTTCAAGTGACGCCTGAAAACCTTCACACGGCAAGCGATTGGGGCGCGGACTGCGGGCGCGAGGTTTTACAGCCATGAAGGAGAAAAACCCACCAGTGCCGGAACTCGGGGAATTCGGATGGTTGGTGTTCGATCCCCAGGCGGGTCGGGAGCAGTCCGGACGACGACCAGCAATTGTCCTCAGTCAAACCAGATACAATGAAAAAACGGGGTTGGCCGTTTTTTGTCCAATCACCAGCAAAATCAAAGGCTACCCCTTTGAACTTGCGGTTGCGGAGGGGTTGCCCGTGGGTGGCGTGGTTCTTTGCGATCATATTCGCTCCTTGGATTGGAAAGAGCGTCGGTGGAAGCCTATTTGCAAGGCTCAACCGGGGTTCGTGCAGGAGATCATGGCGCGAACGATGACACTCTTTGATTTTCCGAGACTTTAGTTCGAGTCACGGGCCGAGGAGGACCTCGGCGTTCCTACATGATGGCGACTATTCTCAAATGAGATATGAGCATGAATATACCAGATTGACTATTATTATGGTATAGATAAAATACCATAGTGGAGTTTGAGTATGATCCAGTCAAAAGCGAAGCAAATAAGCAAAAGCACGGTATTGATTTTGAGCGCGCCAAAGAACTCTGGCGCGATACGAATCGGGCTGAGTTTGTGGCACGATTTTCAGATGAGCCGAGACTTGGCCTTATCGCAGGACTCGATGACAGACTATGGACAACCATCTACACAGTGCGCGGGGCTCGGACACGAATCATATCTGTAAGGAGGGCAAGAGAAAATGAAGAAGCAATCTACAATGACAGCACAAGAATTTGAACAGCGGTTTGATGAAGGCGAAGATATTACTCCATTCATCGATATGTCTTCGATTCGCCGCCCTGGGCTGGAACCTCGTCGCGTGAATGTGGATTTTCCAGAGTGGATGATTGAGAAGCTGGATTGGCAGTCCCGGTTAATCGGCGTGAGTCGGCAGGCGCTTGTCAAACTCTGGGTCTCGGAACGAATTCAGAAAGAGCAACAGATTCAAAAAAACCTTGCGCCAAGCGCTTAGTGCCCGAGTGAATCGGGCGCGCCAACTCCCTCGTTGGCTTGGTTGAAGTCACGGGCAGAGGAGGACCTCGGCGTTCCTACAAGACGGGTGGGCGGCATCACTTGGTGGATTCGCGCTCGTGCAGAGTGGTGAGCAGGAGCACCCAGAAGCACTGGATCAAGACGGCGGTCGGCAACTGCAGCAAGGGTGGCATGAAGTAAACGAGGCAGACTCCAGGGATCCAGATACCCCATCCCGCGATTTGGGTGGGTAGCATTTTTTCCAGCACAAAATTCCAGGAGAAGACTTCGCGGGAGGTTTGTGCGTTGAGGCCAGAGGCGCGGAAGGCGAGGTAGGCGGTGGTGATGGGATTTGCGAGGAACGGGCTGTAGATGAACTGATCCACCAGCACCTTGGCGGCGACGATGTGCCAGGCATTTCCAGTGCCGAACCAGTCATTTTGGCAGCGGTAGAAGAAGTCCACGAGCATTCCGAGGCCGGCCCAGAGGGGCGCAGCGGTGAGGAAGTTCCAGAAATTGGCCAAACAGGGGCGGCCTTTTTGAAAAAAGACAATGCGGAGCAGCTCGGGAAAAAGAGCCCCGGAGATGATGTAGGTCGCGAGCGAAAATCCATAGCTCAACTCCTGACGCAACTCCCCCACCCTTGTGAGGAAGGTCTGGGTGCCGTCGTGAAGGAGATAGGCTGCGAGGAAGCACAGCATGAGCGCCTGGAGCAGGAGGCCCGGCAGCAGGTTGGCACGGGCGGCGCGGAGGCCGGTCTGAAGAGCTTTGCGAAAGGTCACGCGGCCCCCGATTCCAAGAAGAGAACTCCTGTGCGCCTGCGGGCGTGGTGATTGCCGGGAAGGCTCACTTTTGCGGGGCCATTGGCGGGATCGAGGAGGGAGAGAACGCGGATGGTTTCGGCATGGCCGACCTCGGGAACGCCACATTGACGCAGCCAGCGCAGAATGACGCGGGAGCGGAGGGCTGGATGCATGGCGCGCAGTTGCTTGCAGTCGAGTTGCGGGCCCACCTCGGGAACGAGTGATGACATCCAATCCTCCTCCGAGCGGAGGATTTCGGCCGCTCGAAGGATGGCCGAGCGATACGAGTCGCCCATGACCTCGGCCAGAAGCGGCATGATGCGGTGGCGGAGTTTGTTGCGGGTGTGCTCGAGTCCGGCATTCGAGGCATCTTCACGAAAGCGGACGGCGTGGCTCTTGCGGAAGGCTTCGATTTGGGTGCGGCTTACGCCAAGGAGCGGGCGGTGAATGGTGCATCGGCCCAGTTGAGAAACCGGTTTGATGCCTCCAAGGCCTGCTGCACCTGTTCCGCGCAGGAAGTTAAAAAGACAGGTCTCCACCTGGTCATCGGCATGGTGGGCCAGCACGAGGCACTTTGTTTTTGCACGGGAGGAGCACTGCTCGAAGAAGGCCATGCGCAACTCGCGGGCGGCGAGTTCGAGGGATTTTTTTTCGGCTGAAGCAAACTCTGCTGTGCGAGCGCGTGCGTGCTCGAGGGGAAGCTCAAGCCTCCGCGCTTCGGCGACGACGAGGCGGGCATCCGCATCGGAACTGCGACCTCGCAGGGTGTGGTTCAAATGGCAAACGACGAGGTTTTTGAATCCCACGCCCAGAAGAGCGTGGAGCAGAACCATCGAGTCGCGACCGCCGGAGACGCCCACGAGAAGCTTTTTTCTTTTCGAAACGCCAGACATCGCCTCCGCGACGGCTGTCAGAACGGCATCGGAGGGCGGTTGGCTACTTGGAGATTTTCGAGGCACCGAAATAGGGTTGGAGCGCGGCGGGAATGTGAATAGAGCCGTCGGACTGCTGACCGTTCTCAAGGATGGCGACATAGAGGCGGGCGAGCGCCGTGCCGGAGCCATTGAGAGTGTGGCAGAACCGGTTTTTCCCGTCTTCGCCCTTGAATCGGAGGTTCATGCGGCGGGCCTGGAAATCCTCGAAATTCGTGCAACTGGAAACTTCCAGATAAGCATTCTGGCCGGGTGCCCAGACTTCGATGTCGTAGGTCTTGGCGGCACCGAATCCCATGTCGCCCGTGCAGAGTTCGATGACGCGGTAGTGGAGACCGAGTGCCTGGAGAACGCGTTCGGCATCGGCGGTGAGGGCTTCGAGTTCGGACGCCGACTGCTCGGGCGCGCAGATTTTCACCAACTCAATTTTATCGAACTGGTGCATGCGGATAAGTCCACGCGTCTCCCGACCGGCGGATCCCGCCTCACGGCGGAAGCAGGGCGTGTAGGCGGCGTATTTGATCGGAAATTGGGCGGCGTTCACGATCTCCTCGCGGTGAAGATTCGTCACAGGAACCTCGGCGGTGGGAACCAGGAAAAGCCCGCCGCCATCGATGCCATACATGTCTTCTTCGAATTTCGGCAACTGGCCCGTGCCGACCATGCAATCCCGCTTCACAACGAAGGGTGGGCTGACCTCGGTATAGCCGTGGTCGCGCGTGTGAAGATCGAGGAGGAAATTCAGAAGCGCCCGCTCGAGCCTTGCGCCTTGGCCCATGTAGACAGAGAAACCGCTGCCGCTGATTTTGACAGCGCGGTCGGGGTCGATGAGCCCGAGGCCCTCGGCAAGTGCGACATGGTCCTTCGGGTTGGCGATGGATGGCTTCTCCCCATGAACGCGCACCTCGGGATTGTCGGCGGCCTCTTTTCCAAGCGGCACGGCGGGCTGGGGAAAGTTCGGGAGCACAAGCAGCAGGGCTGTTTGTTCGTCGGAGAGGGCGTTTGATTTCTCAGTGAGAGCCTGCATCTCGTCGGCGAGGGATTTCACCTCGGCCTCCAATGCTGCGGAATCCTGCTTCTCGGCGCGGAGTTTGCCGATTTCCTTGCTCAGGCGGTTGCGCTCGCTCTGGAGACCTTGCAAGCGGGTTTCCGAAGCGCGCCGCTCGGCGTCGATGGCGAGTATGGTGTCGATCGTTTGAGAATAGTCGGCATTGCGTGACGCGAGGCGGGACTTGGCGAGGTCGGGTTGCTCCCGAAGATAGCGGATATCAAGCATGGGTTGGACAGAATGAATAAAATGGTCAGAATGCCGAGAGCAATTTCAAGAACAGATGTCAGCGCAATTCCGCGATTACTACCAAACCCTCGGAGTCTCCAAACCCGCAACGCAGGCCGAAATCAAATCCGCGTTCCGCAAACTCGCGCGTCAGCACCATCCCGACACGGCCAAGGACAAGAAAGCGGCGGAGGAGAAATTCAAGGAAATCAACGAAGCCTACGAGGTGCTCGGCGATCCCGAGAAACGCAAACGCTACGATGAATTCGGCGCGGATTGGCAGCACGGACCGCAGCAGCGGGGCGGTTGGCAACGGCCTCCCGGCGCGGGTGGTTTCACAGGAAAACGAGGCGCGGCGGCCTTCGAGGAGGACATCCAATTCGGCGGAACGGGCTTCAGCGACTTCTTTGAGCAGATGTTCGGTGGACGCCGTGGCACGAGGGCCGGCTTTGAAGAGGCTCCGCAACGGGGCCAGGACGCGGAGGCAGATATTCTGGTGACTTTGGAGGAGGCCTTGAATGGCTCCTCGCGACCGGTTTCCTTCCGCCGGGGCGGCTCCAAGAAAATCGAAACCTTCACGGTTAAAATTCCCAAGGGCATTCGCGATGGCCAACGCATCCGCCTGGCTGGACAAGGCGGCACCGGGGCCTCTGGAGGAGGTGCGGGGGACCTCTACCTGCGGGTCAAATACCAGCGCCATCCCGACTTTGAAATCGAGGGTGCCAACCTCAACTACGACCTTGAGATTCCTGCATGGGATGCCGTTCTTGGCTGCACGGTCACCGTTCCTACACTAAGCGGTCGCGTGAAGCTCAAGATCCCCGCCGGCACGCAATCGGGCAAAAAATTTCGCCTCCCCAGCATGGGCATGCCACTGAATGCCGAAACACGAGGCGACCTTTTCGCAGAGGTGCGCATCACAGTGCCGGAATCACCCGGCGAAAAAGAAAAAGTCCTCTGGGAAACGATTGCCGATTTTCACAAGGCCTGATTGGCAGGGCCGCGCGGGCCGAATCACTTGGCTCCCGGTATGACGATGAGAGCGGGCTTGGAATTCTTCGCGGGCGAGGTTTCGCGGGTCATGTAATTCCCGCCGAGTTGGCTTATGGACCAGCTTGCACCGGAGTTCGAGCGGGTTTGATAGGAATTCCCAAGCGGCGAAGTGGTGAGGGTTGTGCCGCTGGAGGAATCGCGGGTTATGTAGCTGTTGCCGAGTTTTGTTGTCGTCTGGGTTTGGCCGTTCGGTCCTTGAGTGACATAGCTGCTCCCCACCTTCGTTGTGCGCCAAGTATTGCCCGAGTTGTCGCGGGTGATTGTTGTGCTGCCGAGTTGGCTCGTTGAGAAGGATTGTCCGGTGGATGTGCGGGTCACTTGAGAATTGCCAAGTGGCGAAGTGGTGGACTGGCCGGAACCCGCCACCGGTATGATCAGCGGCTGTCGGGATGGTTCCTTGTCTTTTGCCTGTGCAATCTGGACGACGGGGAGGAGAAAAAATGCCGCAGTGATATTCAGCCATTTCATGGATTCAATATCACTACCATCCCATAGTGAGCAGAAAAACGACTACCCGGCCTGGATGATCTTGATTTCAAGCGGGTCTGCGGGTCCCGATTTTTTGAAGTGGTTTAAGGATTTCTGAGTATGCTTCCTTGTGAT
>JBILWM010000112.1:0-8250 GCA_044369905.1 Terrimicrobiaceae bacterium
ACACTCCATTCCCTTTGCCCTCGCAGAGGAACCGGAGACCTACCGCTTCAGCGCGCGTGAGACGAAGGATATTCTGGCGGCGAAGCGCGAGGCGAGGAAGGCCGGGAGGGTGAGCGGACCTTTCACCGCGGCAGAGTCCTTGATCACCCACCTGCGCCAAGCTAAGCCGTGACGCTGCGGACGACTAACCGCTTTGACAAGGCCTTTGCCCGGCTATCTGTGCGTGATCAGCATCGGGTGGAGGAGGCGCTGACAATGTTCATGGACCAACCGTTTCATCCGACCCTGAAGAATCACGGTCTGACCGGCAAACTGCGCGGCCTGCGCGCCATCAGCGCGGGCTACGATCTGCGTGTTGTCTATGAGGAGGAGGGCGGGCATGCCACGGTGCTGCTACTGAACACAGGCAGCCATGATGAGGTGTATTAAATCGGACTTCCGTAATAGGTATCAGGCGATAAAATTTGCTCATCCACAGTCATATGGTGACAGGCACAAAAATTTGACATCCAAGAGCTCTATTAACACTTCCCTGCATCTAACGACTTCGGAGGTGTGATCCGCGGGTCGTTGAGATTCAAGCCGGAGTTATGCCCAGGATCGATGCGCTTGAATCCAGCATGCACGAGGCACGAAGGGGAGTTCTGAAACGCGGAACCCGTGCCAGCGGGCACTGGCCAGGCTGACCCGTAAGGCCAAGGTCATCCAGAGATCAACAGCGGTCCGGACCAAAAGAATTTCTTCAAACACAATCGAGCGCGGGGGCAGGCGCGAGAACCGAAAGCTTGGGAAAGCTGAAGGAAGAGCAACTAAAAGTTGGCCCCAAAGCGCGACACGAGAGGGATCGAGAGGCTCGAAGTGATGTAACGGGTAACGGGTCCAATTTCCGTTGCCATCGTTGAGCAGAGGGGCCGACAAGGACATCGGCGTTCCCACGAAGCGAAGCTCCGCCCGCGCGTTTCTTGCCAGGGGCAAAGTTTTAGTTTCCGAGTGCGTAGATCGGGGAGGGGATGGAGAGGTTGTCGGGGCGGGAGTAGGCCATTTGGGCGACGGTGATGTGGCGGGTGCCGAAGGCGGCTTCGCAGTAGCGGAGGTAGTAGCGCCATTTGCGGATGAAGGTTTCGTCGAAGCCAAGGGCGCGGACTTCGGGGAGCTTGGACTCGAAGGTTTCGGCCCAGCGTTGGAGGGTGAGGGCGTAGTGGGGGGCCATGTCCTCGTATTCGAAAAGGTTCAGGTCGCCGCAGGATGTCATGGCTTTGGCGATGCGGGCGTTGCACATGAGGAGGGAGCCGGGGAAGATGTGCTTTTGGATGAAATCCACGCCGTCGCGGAGGATGGGATATTGGTTGTCGGGGCAGAGAATTGCTTGAAGGCCGAGGAGTCCCTGTGGATGCAGGAGTTCGTCGATTTTGGCGAAGTAGCCGTCCACATAGCGATCGCCGACGGCTTCGAGCATTTCGATGGATGCGATTTTATCAAAGCGGCCACGGAGGTCGCGGTAGTCGCAGAGTAGAAGCTGGATTCTCTCGCCGAGTCCGGCTTCTTGGATGCGGCGGGATGCCTCGTCGTATTGCTGCCGGGAGATGGTGACGGTGGTGATTTTGCAACCGTAGTTTTTGGCGGCGTGCATGCTGAAGCCGCCCCAGCCGCTTCCGATTTCCAAGACGCTGTCGGTGGGGACGAGGTGCAGGCGTTTGCAGAGTTTGTCGTATTTCCGGCTCTGGGCGGTTTCGAGAGGCTCGTCGGCGGCTTCGAAATACGCGCTGGAATAGGTCATGGTGGCATCGAGCCAGAGTTGGAAGAATTCGTTGCTGAGATCGTAGTGCTCGCTGATGTTTTTCCGGCTCATGGTGCGGCTGTTCGGCCGACGCAGGTGGAAGGCGCGGTTGGCGGCATTGAGCAGATTGAAAAAGCCCGTGCCACGGGATTGGCGGGTTTGCAGGGCCTGAGTGTCGTCGGCATTCAGGATGAACCATGCAATGACCTTGGTGAGATCATCGGTCGTCCATTCGCCGGCCATGTAGGCTTCGGAAAAACCGATGGGACCGTTGAGAACGCACCGCTTGAAGAAATTCTCATCAGTCACTTCGATGCGGGCCTCAATGCCCGCGCCGAGTCCTCCGTAGACGCCTTTGGCGCCATCCGGGAGCATGACTTGGAGGCGGCCGAGTTTGAGTTTGGCGAAGCTATTGAGAACGAGGCGGCGGAAAAACATGACTGCCGCTGACGATGCCGTTCCCGTGGGGCTTAGGCAAGTTTCGCCGCACCGAAGAGACCGCGTTTTTTTATGACTTCCCTCGCGGCCTCGGGAACCATGCTTTCCCATTTGGCGTCTCCGGCGGCGATCATTTCGAGAACATTGAGCGAGTGGATCTGGAGGTAGTCGGAGCGGTAATCCTCGATGGGGCGGATGAGGTGGTTGACTTGGAGATGCTCGTAAAGGTTCTCCATGCCAGGCGGGGTGCGGAAGTTTCCGCAGGTCACGAGTTCCCCGCGCGGCGAGATGAATGGATAGACATAGAGGCGGACATTGCGTTTGAAGAGGCGTCCGAGGGCTTCCAGGATGCCGCCTTCCAGGTCGTTGTAGTGTTCGGGATTGAAAATCCCATTCAGGCCGGGGATGCCCATGGGGAGACCGATTGGTTTCTCCGTGTAGCGGGTGAGGAAGTTTACCAACTTGTAGTATTCGCCGTAGTCGGAGATGAGCACGGTGCGGCCGAGGGCTCCAAGGAGGTCCACGCGATCGAGGAAATCCTGGAGATCGAGCGGACCGTGGGAGAGGAGATTTTTCATGGTGATTTCCATGAGAATGGCTGGATCTGCGCCTCCGACGCCGCTTTCCTGCTCAAAGAGTCGCTTGGCGCCGTCGAGCATGTCGTTGGTCACATAGGTGACGGGTCGGAAGCTGCCGCGCTCGACGAGGATGGGTTTTTTATAAAAAGCATCCGAGGCCTGCACGACCTCGCCGTCCGGTCGGAACAATGTCGCGCGGGTGAGTTTTTGCACGACGAGTTCGAGGCTCATGATGCGGTTGTCCACACCTGCAAACGCAGGGCCGGAGAAGCGGATCATGTCGACTTCGATGCGGCCAGGCTTGAGGTCATCAAGGAGCGAGCCGATGAGCGCGCGGGGGTTCTGGTGGTTGAAGGCCGCGCCGTAGATGAGGTTCACGCCTGCGATCCCGAGAGCCTCCTGTTGGAGAAGATTCTCTGCGTCCAGCATTCGGACATGGAGAATGATGTCGCTGAATTTCGCACGGGGGGCGTGTTGGAAACGCAGGCCCATCCACCCATGGGATTCATCGTGGCGGCGGAAGCTTCGCGCCGCAACGGTATCCGCAAAAACAAAGAATCGGCGGTTATCTCCTGCCGTGGCTCCCAAGCGTTCGATGAGGAGCCTTTGCTCGTGTTCCAGCATGGTCTCCAGGCGCTCGCGGCTCACATAGCGGCGCGAGGGACCATAGATGGCGTCGCTGAAGGTCATGTCGTAGGCGGACATGGTTTTCGCAACCGTTCCAGCAGCACCGCCTGCTGAGAAGAAGTGCCGGGCTACTTCCTGGCCGGCTCCGATTTCTGCGAATGTGCCGTAGAATCCGTTGTCCAAATTCACCCTCAGCGCCTTGCCTTGGGTCCCTCGTTCGGCGTCCGTGTTTGACATGGCTTTCACCCTACACAGATCGGCAGGGTTAAACACAAAGACTTTTTGGTGAAAAAAGCAGCGCCCTGCGAGGGGGCTTCAATTTTCGATAAGGCTGCTCTTGCAGAGTTCGGCGTAGAGACCGCCGCGTGCGAGGAGGTCTGTGTGGCGACCGCGTTCGGTGATGCATCCGCGCTCAAGCACGAGGATTTGGTCGGCATGGCGCACGGTGGAGAGGCGGTGGGCAATGACGAAGCTGGTGCGGTTTTCCATGAGGTGGTCGAGGGCTTCTTGGATGAGCCGCTCGGTGGTGGTGTCCACACTGGCTGTGGCCTCGTCGAGGATGAGAATGGGCGGGTTTTTGAGGAGGGCGCGAGCGATGGAGAGGCGTTGTTTCTCTCCGACGCTGAGTTTGACTCCGCGTTCGCCAAGTGGCGTGTGAAGGCCCTCGGGAAGGCGCTTGATAAATTCAGCGGCGTTGGCTGCGCGGAGGACTTCCCAGATTTCGTCCTCGGTGGCATCAGGTTTTCCGATGCGTTGGTTTTCGGCCGTTGTCCCGTTGAACATGAAGCTCTCTTGAGTCACCACGGCAACGCTGTCGCGGAGGTGGGATTTAGGAATGTCGCGCAGGGGCGTGCCGTCGATGGTGATCTCGCCGCTGGTGAATTCGTAGAAGCGGACGAGCAGATTCACGATGGTGGATTTGCCAGCACCCGTTGGCCCCACGAGGGCGATCATTTCGCCGGATTTGGCTTCGAGGTTGATGCCGTGGAGAACGGGCATCTTGGGATCATAGGAAAACGAGACATCTCGGTAAACGACATGGCCCTTCACGCTGGTGGTGGGATTTTTAGCTCCCTCGTCAGGTTCGGTTTCGGAGTCCATGATCTCGAACACTCGGTCGCCAGCGGCGCGGCCTGATTGGAAGATCTGGTTCAGTTGGTGGAGGCGCCCCACGGGTTCGTAGAGGTAGCGGGTGAGGACGAAAAATGCGACCAAGGCGCCGGTGTCCATTTTGCCTGAGATGACTTGGTATGTTCCAAAGCCAGCGACGAGGAGCAGTCCGCAGGAGGAAATAAATTCCATGCCGGGTTGGTAGAGCGCCCAGGCTTTCATCACGGTGAGTGTGGCCTTGCGAACGCCATTGCTGGCCTCATCGAATCGGGCGTGTTCGCGTGTCTCGCTGGTGTAGGTTTTGATCTGGCGAATGCCGGCGATGTTGTCGTGGAGTAGGGAATTCAGGGCTGAGACGGCCTTGCGCTGCTTGCGGTAGCGGGAGCGTGCGGTGAGCGTGTAGGCGAGGGCGCCGGCGGCGAGGAATGGAATGGGAATGAGAACAGCTGCGGTGAGCGAGGGGCTGTAGGCCAGCATGACGCAGCTGACGATCAGGATTTGCAGGATGGCAACGGTGCCTTGCTCGATGCCGTCAATCAGCACGCGCTCGACGCTCGTCACATCCTCAACGAGGCGGGTCATGATGTCGCCCGTCGAGCGGTTGTCGAACCATGTCAGCGGGAGGCGCTGGATGTGCGCGTAGAGTTCGCTGCGGAGGTCGAAAATGACACGCTGCTCGAAGTGGTTGTTGAAGATGATGCGAAGAGCGTTGAGACCGTTCTGCGCAAGGAAGGCTGCGAGGCCGAGGCCAACGAGTGGCAGCAGGAGGTCGGGGCGGTTTTGCCCAATGACTTGATCGACGATCTGCTGAGTGATCGCCGGAAAGACAATCACCATGAGGGTTCCCGCTACCGCGCAGAAGAGGGTGGCAAAGGCGAGGAACGGGTAGCGCCTGACATAGGGTAGAACCCTGATAAAAACCTGCATGGTGTGTTTTTTCCCGCCTTAGTGCTTGAGCAGAGGGAGAATGAGCTCGAGCGACTCGGTGTATAGGGCATGGCGCCCGGCCCGGCTTAGCTCGGCCAGCAGGGTGTCTTCCAATCTCCCGCGCGGGGCGGGGAGGATTTGGCGAATCTCTGGGATGCCGGGCGTTTGGATGGTGGACTCGAAAAAGTCGGATCCCTCGGCGAGTTTGAGCTCGAATCTGGCGTCCGGAGATTTGATCGAAATGAGCGACAGATTGGGTCCTGGGATTTCCTCGATGTGGAAAGGAATGGAGTGGTCGTTCGAAGTGACGAAAGTTTCGTTTTCGGCATTCAAGCGCCACTTCAAGCGCCCTGCGAGCCAACCCAAGAGGAGGAGCGCGGAGATGCGGGAGCCGGGGGCGCAGCGCAGGGAGAGGGATTCCACGCGGCTCAGATGTGGGAATGCCGAGGCATTGTCAAACTGGCTTGCCAGAGCAAAACGCCAAGCGTGAAGGCGTGTCCAATTCAGGTCGCACAAGACGGCTGCGCTTTTGCCGGGCGAGGAAATGTGGCGGATGATCGAAAACTGGTGGTGCGGATTGTGCCACGAACTGCTGTCAAAGATGAGGCGGTCCACCCAGGCCCAGAGCTTTTCGTCGAGGGGCTCGGGGAAGTCGGCCTTCCACCAGAGGCAGAGTGGGAGATCGGAATCCAGATGCGAGAAAACGATGTTCGGAAGGGCATTTGCCGCGTCGCCGTCCAAGCGGAATGTGATCTGTTCGGAGCAAATCTGGCGAGTGTCTTTGCCGAGAAGATGGCAATGCGCGCTGATCCAGGCTTTCGCTTGCGAGGTTGGAGCGGAAGGGTTGCCGAGGATAAGGATCGCCCTGCAGGGGTGACGACCGGCCACAGAGGCCAGAACTTGATTGTCGGCAACGAGGGCGGATTCGTTTTCCGTGTAAACGACGAGGTTGATCAGCGAGGCGCGGGTTTTGGTGTCTCCACTTGATTCCCAGAGTTTGCCGAGCTCCTTGTCGATTCTACCGATTTCGACAGGAATGCCTGATTCGATGGATGCGGTGGTGCTCACAGGCGTCTCCATGCGCCTTCGTGGCGCTTGATGAGTTCGTCGGCCTCTCCAGGACCCCAGGAACCAGAGGAGTAAAGCGCGAGGTCGTCTGTGCGCGTGGTCCATGCCTCGTGGATGGCGTCGACAAATTTCCAAGCCTGCTCGACCTCGTCGCGGCGGGCGAAGAGTGTGGCATCGCCGCTCATGGCATCGAGGAGAAGACGCTCGTAGGCCTCAGGTGTGGCTTTTCCAAAGCTGGTGCCGTAGTGGAAATCCATTTTGACCGGTTCGATACGCAGGCTGGAGCCCGGCATCTTGGCGCTCATGCGAAGGGAAATGCCCTCGTCAGGCTGGATGCGGATCACGAGCACATTGTCATCAATCGACTCACCGGTGGCGCGGAAGAGAACCGGCGGCACGCTTTTGAAATGAACGGCGATTTCGGTGCCGGCTTTCGGCAGGCGTTTTCCGACGCGGATGAAAAACGGGACACCCGCCCAGCGCCAGTTGTCCACATTGAGTTCCATGGCGACATAGGTCTCAGTGACGGACTCGGGATTCACATTGAGTTCGTCGCGGTATGCGGCAACGCGTTTCCCATTGATCGAGCCGGCACCGTATTGGGCGCGGACGACATGCTTGAAAACATCATCACCCGTGAGAGGTCGCAGAGAGCGGAGCACCTTCACCTTCTCGTCGCGGATCGAGTCGGCATCAAGGCCTGCAGGTGGCTCCATGGCGGTGAGGCACAGGAGTTGGAGAAGGTGGTTTTGCACCATGTCGCGGAGGGCACCGGATTTTTCGTAGTAGCCGGCCCGGCCCTCCACGCCGAGCGGTTCGCTGGCGGTGATCTGAACATGGTCGATGTAGCGGGAGTTCCACATCGCCTCGAAGAGGGCGTTGGCGAAGCGCATGACGATGATGTTCTGCGCGGTCTCCTTGCCGAGGTAATGGTCGATGCGGAAGGTCTCGGACTCGTCAAAGGCATTTTCGACAAGGTCGTTCAGGCGCTTTGCGCTTGGCAGGTCGGTGCCGAAAGGTTTTTCCACAATGACACGGCTCCAAGATCCCGGGCGTGCTTTGTTCAGGCCGCTCTTGCGGAGATTTTCCAAGATGACTTCGAACTGGTCTGGGCCTGCTGCAAGGTAGAAGAGGCGGTTCCCACCAGTGCCCCGGGTGGCGTCCATTTCGTCCAGGCGGCGCGCAAGAGCCTCATAGCCCTCGATCTTGTCGAATTCGCTGCGATGGTAGCAGATATTTGACGCGAAGTTTTTCCAGAGGTCGTCATTGATGCCTTGGCGGGAGAATTTGCGGGCAGCTTCTTCAAGTTCGGTGCGGAAAACCTCATCCGATTTGTCTCTGCGGGCGAATCCCACAACGCTGATGGCTGGCGGCAGGGCCCCATCGGCGGCGAGATTGTAGAGGGCGGGAACGAGTTTGCGGTGCGTGAGGTCGCCGGTGGCACCAAAAATAACGAGGGTGCAAGGATCGGGAATCGAGCGTTGGGCGAGGCCCTCGCGGAGCGGATTGGAGCGCAAAGTATCGGTTGGCATTTCGCCTTCTTACCTATCGGTTGCGGGCGGGGAGTTCAATCGGGAAAACCCCCGTGCCGGACTTTACCGCAGAGCCATTTCACCTGATTTGGGTATGAACTTTTAAACCTCGCTTATGCGGCAGGATTTTTTCCCAGCTCTTTTTGGGATGGCGTGCCGGGGTGCGTGGAGGAGTTGCATCCGGCGCCAAGGT
>JBILWM010000035.1:0-26729 GCA_044369905.1 Terrimicrobiaceae bacterium
TTTAGGACGTTTGACATCGCCCGATTGAGCGCGCTTTCCAGCGCTTCCAAAAGGGCTCTTCATACCGTCGAAAAGTGGTGCATTTTGAAGTGACCGCGAGTGGTGCATTTTAAGTGACCGCCGACAGAGGTGAGCTTTTGTCTGCTAATACCGAAAGTCTCCAAGGGTATGGATTTTAGAATGGCGATCTTCGCGGCTTCTTCTCGGGGAGCGCGTCCGCCCTCGGGCGCAGTCGGGTGAGCCTTGCGCCCGACATGGGAAACTTCACCGGCCTTCGGGCGCAATTTTTTGAGTTACCCCGCGAAGGCGCGGGGTTGTGCGCCCGAGGGCGGACGCGCTCCCCGAGACCAGGCTGCCGCAGGCAACCTCGCAAGAAAAGTCCAAAAGCTATCGGCTTTTTGTATCAGAGGACACAGAGGGCACGGAGGGAGATTTCAAGCAGAAAAAAATTCTCAGAAAAAATCTCCACGGCTTTCAGCGTCTTTCGACAAACTGCAATTCCTCATTTTCTACTCCGTGCTCTCCGTGTCCTCCGTGGTTAGTTCCAGTCCAACCGCGCACCCCTGCGTTTGAGCTTCTGAAATGCGGCTTGGGCGCCTCGTTTTCGGAGGCACGCCTTGAGGCGTCACCACACGGTTTTGAGGGAGCCTCCGTCGAGTGCGAGGCTGGAACCGGTGATGTAGGATGCGGCGTCGGAGAGGAGAAAAGCTGCGGCTTTTCCAAACTCGGAGATGTCTCCGTAGCGGCCCAGGGGAATCGTTTTTATGGCATCTGCGCGGCACTCTTCAGGCGTCATTCCGGTGCGTTCAGCGCGGGTGCTGTCTAAGCTCCTGATGCGGTCGGTATCAATGCGGCCGGGCATGATGTTGTTCACGCGAATGCCTTCCGGTGCGAGTTGGACTGAGAGTGTCTTGACGAGGCTGGTCACTCCGGAGCGCATCACATTTGAGAGGATGAGCTGATCGGAGGGTTCTTTGACGGTAATGGAAGTGATGGTGAGAATGGCTCCGCCGCCGCGCTGGCGCATGGAGGGGAGGATTCCACGGATCATTCGGATTGTGCTGAGCAGGTTCAGCTCGAAGGCGGCCTGCCATGATTCGTCGGTGAAAGTGTCGAAATTTCCTGCCGGTGGTCCACCCGCATTGGCCACAAGGAGGTCGATGCCTTCAAACCTGGAGATAGTTCGCGAGGTCCAGTCTGCAATGGTTGCCGGGTCTGCCGCATCCATTCTTGATGCCAAAACGGTCGCACCCGTCTCGTTGTGGATATCTGCAGCAGCCCGCTCAGTGGCGTCGAGGTTCCTGCTGGCAAGGGAAACTTTGGCTCCCTCGCGGGCAAGTTCACGGGCGACTCCAAATCCCAAACCGCGGCTGGATGCGGCGACCATGGCGATTTTCCCATTCAATCCGAGGTGCATTGCTATGCTTTGAAGAGGTCCGGTTGAGCGGGTGGGGGAGTCGATTTTGGCGTGGGCAGGCCGAGTTTTTGATAGGCTTTGGGCATCGCCACGCGGCCTTGTGCAGTGCGTTTGATGTAACCCTGCATGATGAGGTAGGGTTCGTGCACCTCCTCGATTGTTCCCGCCTCCTCGCCGATGGCGACCGCGAGGCTGTTGACTCCTACAGGACCGCCGTCGAAAAGACCGATAATGGCTTCGAGGATGCGCTTGTCCATTTCGTCAAAGCCCTCGGCATCGATGTCGAGCATAGTGAGGGCGTCGGCTGCACTTTTGGCTGTGATGCGGCCTCCGGCGCGCACAAGCGAGAAGTCGCGCACCCAGCGGAGAAGATTGTTGGCGATGCGGGGGGTTCCCCGTGCCCGGCGCGCGATCTCGAGGTCGGCACCTGCTTCCAACTCACTGCCGAGAAGTCCCGCGCTTCGACTCACAATGGCGGCAAGCGTTTCGGGAGCGTAGTAGTTGAGTCGGCAGTTCATGCCGAATCGCGAGCGCAGCGGATCGCTGATCATACCAGAGCGGGTCGTGGCCCCGATGAGGGTGAAGGGCGCGAGGCTCAGCCTCACAGTTCGGGCGCTGGGGCCCTGGTCAATAACGATGTCGAGTTTGAAATCCTCCATCGCGGGATACAAATACTCCTCGATGGCTGGTTGCAGGCGGTGGATTTCATCGATGAAGAGAACTCCGCCGCGTTCGATGTTTGTGAGAAGTCCAGCGAGGTCGCCTGCCTTTTCGATCATGGGTCCGCTGGTGGTGCGGACTTCGGAGTTCATGGCATTGCCGATAATGTAGGCGAGGGTGGTCTTGCCAAGGCCAGGGGGACCGCTAAGCAGGATGTGCTGGAGCGTGTCGCCCCGTTGCTTGGCCGCCTCGACCATGACCTGCAGGCGCTCGACAGTTTTTTCCTGACCCGCAAATTCCTCGAAAAGCGGCGGCCTGAGAGAAATCTCAAAAGCCGAATCTATGGGCTCAAGGTCCTGGGATTTGGGGTCTGGCGTGCTCATGGGAATCTTAAATTGTGAGCCTCGTGCACACGCGTAATTACCAATCGGGTTTGTTCAACCATGGTTGCTCTTGGAGGGTTCGTGCCTCGCCTCTGCTACACGCTTAAATCTTTAGGCACCCTGTTTTTGTTCTTCAGGGGTCTCAGGGGCCACACGAGAACCAGTCTTCGGCTGGTAAGCTACAATACCCAAGCTCGTGATAGCGCACCAAACCAGAATAGGAATGATAAACCAATGGTCCCCGGGTGCAGACAATACGATGGATGCGGCGATGATGGCACCAATCCAGATGATGCCTTGGGCGACAAGTTGTATTCGTTTGGCTCTAGGTTCCGGGTGCGCGTTCATAATGTTTCGTTACACAGGATGCGCGTAGCGCCGCCAACCTCAGAAAGGAATGTCGTCGTCCGGCATGTCGCTCGGAGGAGGTGCGACTTGGCGTTGAGGTGCTGGTGGCGCGGAGCGGCGAGGGGCGGCGGCAGGAGCGGATTCGTAGCCCTCATGCTCTCCTCCACTGGAAGGGCCGGGCCCTCCGGTGCGACCGCCCAAGAGCTGCAGGTTCTCACCCACTACCTTCATGCGGCTCCGCTTTTGCCCACTGGCTTTGTCTTCCCATGTATCCATACGAAGGCGGCCTTCGATGTAAACGGGACGGCCTTTCTTGGCGTATTCACCGGCTATCTCGGCGAGGCGTCCCCAGAGTTCGACATCAACAAATGTTGTCTCCTCGCGTTTTTCACCGTTGTCGAGGGTGTAATTGCGGTTGATGGCCAGGCCAATGTCCGTAACGGCGCTGCCTTTCGAGGTAAACTTGACTTCGGGGTCGCGTGTGACGTTTCCGATGAGGATGACTTTATTGACGTTGGCCATGGCTTCCTTATTGGGTTAGGCTGCGGCTGGCGCCGAAGCTTTTTTAGTAGGGAGTTTGAGGTAGTTTTGGAGGAGAATGTCGTTATCGAGTTTGAGCTTGGAGCGCAGTTTGTCGATGGCGGTCGGGGCGGCTTCGAACACGAAATTCACGAAGTAGGCACTCTTGAGGTGGTCTGTTTCGTAGGCGAGTTCGCGTTTTTCGAGGCGCTGAACCTGCTCGATGGCGGCTCCCTCGGCTTTGAGCACATTTTCAAGGCGCTCGATGGTGTCTTTGATGGTTTCTTCTTTGCCTCGTGTATTGAGGGCGAGGAGTGCTTCGTATCTGTTCATTGTTCCTGTTTTTTTTGGTTGAATTGATTCATTGCGGCTTCGATGCCATGGGCATTGGCGTATTCGAAGGCATCTGAGGCATTGCTGACGGATTCCGCGAGCAAGGGGAGTTCGTCCGGGCGGAAACCGCCGAGGACATGGTTGTGGAGGCTTGATTCTGGCTTGCCTATTCCAACACGGAGGCGAGGCACGGCTTCGGTCCCCATGTGAACGAGGATGGACTCCAGACCATTGTGTCCGCCCGAGCTGCCAGATTTGCGCAATCTCATCATCCCTAGCGGGAGCGATGTGTCATCAAGGATGACCATGAGCTCGGAGGGTGAGATTTTGTAATATCTGGAGAACTCGCCCACCGCCTCGCCGCTCAGGTTCATGAAGGTTTGAGGCTTCATGAGAGTGCGGCCGCCGGTTTTTGCGGTGTCGGCATTCCACTTCTGGTCGAAGGTGAATGTTGTGACGCTGCGGCGCGCCAACTCGTCGCCGACCATGAACCCGACATTGTGACGGGTGTTCTGGTATTGGTTGCCTGGATTTCCCAAGCAGGCGACGAGGCGGTATGCAGCGGTTGTTTCCACTTCGGCGGAAATTACTTTTTCTCCGAGGCTGCTTCGGCTTTCTTTTCCTTGATGACTTCCGGAGCTGCTGCGGCTTCTGTTGACGCAGCTTCGCTGGCCACAGCCGGCTCTGCGACGATGAAGACAGTGAGTTCGGCATCGACATCGGCTTCCACGCCTTTTGGAAGGGGGAGGTCACGGACATGAATGGAGTCGCCGACTTTGAGCGCGCTGACATCCACCTTGATGATCTCGGGGAGGTCCTGCGGGAGGCAGTTGATTGTGATGGTGCGCATGCTCTGCTCGAGAAGGCCGCCGTAGTTCTTAACGCCGTCAGCTTCGCCGACTGGCTCGATGGTGATGTCGGCGGAAATTTTTTCCGTCATCGACACGGCTTGGAAGTCAACATGCAAAATCTGGTTGCGGAGCGTGTGGCGCTGCACTTCCTGGATGAGCGAGAGTTGGCTGGATTTGTTCGAGCCGTCTTGGATTTCTAGATCGACGAGGATGTTTTCTCCAACGGCGTGGGAGAGGAGGATTTCCAGTTCGCGGTGCGAGACTTCGAGATTTGCAGGCGTCGTGTGGTGGCCGTAGATGACGGCTGGAACGGATCCGCGGGAACGGACGCTCTTGACGGCATTGCGGCCGCTTTCGGAGCGGGGACGGGCTGTGAGTTTGACTTGCTTGGCCATATGTGTGGTTTACTTGGTTTGTTTTACTTCAAAGAGCGAACTTACGGACTCGTCGTCGTGAATGCGCCTGATCCCCTCACCGAGAAGCTCGGCAACGGAGAGTGATGTGACTCTGCTGCCGGTCGTGAGACGAGCCGGAACGCTGTTCGTGGAAATCAACTCCTTTAAATCGGAGTCCCTCAAACGCTCGACTGCCAAATCTGTCAGTATGGTGTGGGAAATGCCAGCATAAATATCGAGGGCCCCGTGTTTCCTGAGAATCTTTGCGGCGCTGGTGATTGTGCCGGCAGTTTCAGTGAGGTCGTCGACGATGAGAATATTTTTTCCAGCCACCTCGCCGATGATGTGCGAGGCCTCTGTCTCGGTTGCGCTTTTGCGTTGCTTGACGACGATGGCGATGCGGGTGCCGAGAGCGGTGGCATAGGCGGATGCCATTTTCACTCCGCCGACATCAGGGGAGACGACAATGAGGTTTTCAATGCCGAGCGAGCGGATGTGCTCGACCATGACTGGCATGGCGTGCAGGTGATCTACCGGAATATCAAAAAAACCCTGCAACTGCTGGGCATGGAGATCCATCGTCAGCACGCGGTTCACACCCGCGGCGACAAGGAGGTTGGCAACAAGTTTGGCTGTGATGGGCACGCGCGGTTGGTCTTTGCGGTCCTGGCGGGCGTAGCCGAAAAATGGAATCACAGCAGTGATCCGTGCCGCACTGGCGCGACGGGCGGCATCGACCATGATGAGGAGTTCCATCAGGTTTTGGTTCGTCGGCGGGCAGGTGGGCTGGATGATAAAAACATCGCGGCCGCGGATGTTGTCGTTGATTTTTACAAAAGTCTCGCCGTCCGGGAACGAGGTGACGGTGGCGTTGCCAAGCGGGACTTGGAGGTAGGCGCAAATATCGCTGGCCAGCGCCAGGTTGGCGTTGCCTGTGAAGATTTTCATTTCCGGGTTGCTGGAAAGAGTCATGGGATGTCAGGCAACGGCTTTGGTGTGAGAGGTGTTGGTTTAAGGGTTAATTGGCGAGAGGTTCTGGTTTCGGGGGAGGTTCGAGGGGAATGGTGGGTTCGACGCGCGTCTGGGCAAGGCGGGCGAGGTAGGTCTTCTCCATGAGGTCGCACTTTTTCGAGAGAGTGTTATCCAGCTTCCTCATCTTTTTAAAAAGGAGCTCGTAGTATTTGCGGTAGGCGGCACGCTCGCCTTCAAATGTGGCGGCCGTCTTGGCTTTCTCGAGGAGGTTTGCCACCTCGGGGTCCTGCTCAACTTTGCTGCGCACTTGTTGGTAGCGGACTTTGATTTTGCGTTCCTGCTCTTCGCCAGCTGCGGCCAGTGTGCGTGGATCGACCGGTATCGAACCGCCGTCCGCAGGCATCAGCTGGTTCGGGTCGACATAATCCCTGTCCGACTCCGCAGCAGGCAGGGTTTCTCCGGTAAGCGATATCTGCGAATCGGAAATAATGTCTGTGGACTGCACTGCAGGCTCGTTGGGGAGGTTGATGAAATCTTGATCGCTGGGTGCGACCTGCGGGGCGGGGGAGGCTTCGGGTTCTGCCGTGGGCGCGTCCTGCGCGATGGCAAGGCCTGATATTGCGGGAACCAGAAACAGGGATGTGATGAATCGCTTGAAGAGCATGGCGCGGGCGGCGGACTTGAAATCACAGCAATTTTGAGATGACTTGGCAAGAGCATGAATCCAAAGACGAGCGACACAGCCCAGGGGCCGGTGCAAGCAGCCCGGAGCCTGAAACACGAGCCGGGCTTTGTTTTTTTGGATTCCGCCTTGAGCGGGGATCGCTCGATCTCGGTGGTCGCCGCCAACCCGGACCTTGTTTTGCACGGCAGGGATTGGGAGAGACTCGAGCGGGAGTTGGAATGCCGGGCCAGGTCGAGCGCGCGTTCGGGTTTTCCTGACGGGGCTGCCATAGGCTGGGTCGGCTATGACGGGGAGTTTCACTTTTCCTTCTACGATCGCTTGCATGTTTACTTGCACGCATCTCAGGAATGGATCAACGCGCCTGCGAACTTCATTTCCGATGTGAGCATCCAAGGCTCTGCCGCGCTTGATTTCAAGCCCCTCCTTGGCAGGGACGAGTTTCTTAGAATGGTCGAGAGAGCCCAGGGATTTATCGCTTCCGGTGATATTTATCAGGTTTGTCTAAGCCATCCATTCTTTGCCTCAGGAGGGGGCGATCCGTGGGGTTTCTACGAGATGCTGAGAAGACACTCTCCTGCGCCCCATGCGGCGTTTTTGGACTGCGGAGACCTGCAGATCGCATCGGCATCACCGGAGAGTTTTTTGCGCATTTCCGGAAGGCAAATTCAAACCCGGCCGATCAAAGGCACGCGCCCCCGCAATCCTGATGAGGCGGGGGACAGGCTGAGTTCCCAAGAGTTGCTGACATCTTCCAAAGAAATTGCGGAGCTGGTCATGATCACAGACCTAGAGCGCAATGATCTGGGGCGCGTCTGCACCTATGGCTCTGTTCATGTTCCGGAATTGCTTCGCCTTGAAAGTTACGAGCAGGTTTTTCACCTCGTCTCGACCATTTCGGGCGAGTTGCGTGAGGAGGTGAGCCATGTCGAGGCTTTGCGAGAGTGTTTTCCCGGAGGGTCAATTTCGGGTGCTCCAAAAAAGCGCGCCATGGAAATCATTCGCTCGCTTGAGCCTCATCCGCGCGGCCTCTACACGGGCGCGATCGGTTACTTTGGCTATAATGGCGAGAGTCATTTTTCAATCGCCATACGCACGGCGGTTTTTGAGCGGGCGGAGGCCCGATTTCATGTCGGCGCCGGAATTGTGGCGGATTCAATTCCTGAAAAGGAATGGGAGGAGACATGGCACAAGGCGGAGGGCTTGCTGCTGGCCGCGCGCGCCTGTGCGGCAGCTCAGAGGTAGGCTGTGCCGATGTGCTTTTTCAGCCGAGGGTCGAAAAAGAAATCGCGGGCTGAAACAGGAAAAAGATCTTCGCACTCGGGGTGGCTGGGATTCAGAATGTAGTTTGGCTCTTCCTGTATCAATACCGAGGGCACTTGCAAAACAGCCGATCTCTTGGAGCGGAGCCACTCGGTGCCAGCCTCGCGCGTGGCTCCGGAGGGCAGCGTCTCGTCCCATCCGACTGGGAGTGTCGTGATCTTCTCTATCGATAGGGAACTCAAATTCACCTCCACAAAACTAAAACGCACGGACTTGGTTTTGGGAGTGAGATGAACCAGCATTTCCAACGCGGCAAGAGCGCGGGAACTGGCCAGATAGACGCAGGAATAACCCGGATGGTTCCACCTGCCGCCATACAAGCGAGCACCTTCCCCATCGAGCGCGGAGGTCCGCCATTTATGGTTTACAATCCGATACGCGCGCATGAGCAAGTCCTCTTAGGCGAAAACCCCGTGCTCAATTTGCCCGATGAGGTCTTCAACAATTCTGGCTCCGACCTCGGTATCGCAAAAAGCTATGGGTGTTTCGCCACTCATCGCGTGCGCGGGAGATTTCAGCCACTCGCGAGCGGCTTCTTCGGAACCAAAAAGCTCGAAGGCTTTTCCAAATACTCTCGCAAGCCGCGCAATGCGGTCGCTTTCATTCTTATCGAAATGGCCTGTTTTTTTGCGACGGTGAAGTGTTGCTCTTGAGATATCGAGCCAATTTGCCAATTGTTCTTCGCTGACATCAAGCCAACGGCGCAGTGCCTCGAACTCATCATAAAGAAAACCATGCCTTAGCTGCTCTACAATTGGGCCTGATGGCATTTCTTCTTTCATCACATAATCATTTTTTGGCAGGAATTGCTCAATAACTCTGGGTGCGTAAAGTCCTCTTCTCATATGCCTCAAATAAATGCTTCTTCTGAAAATTTGTCAATATTTACCGCAAACATTTTTAAATCCTCCGCCCAATCGCTTTTCCATTCCAAAAGTTGACCTCTCCACAGGATTTGCAGCCCGGCCGAGTGCAAGGCGTGTCTTTTCAGAAGCAATCGAGTCGCCAATTCCGCTGTCCAGCCGGTTTTGATAAATTCCAAATAGCAGTCCTCGGACGGTCCATAAATTTTATCCCCAACAACTGGATTCCCAACATGGGAGGCATGAAGCCGAATCTGGTGTGTGCGCCCAGTGATAGGTTGCGCCTCTACCAACGCGAATAGCCCGTTGGCATTTTCGATTTGTTGCAAGACTCTAAAATGCGTTTTCGCGCAGGCTCCGTTCGTATGGATCATCCTTTTGAGATGTATCTTCGTTGGCGCGACTTCTCCCTGTCTGATGATCGGTGCATCGACAGAGAATTCCTGCTCCTTTGGATGTCCACAAAGAATTGTTAGGTAGGTTTTCTTGATCTTCCCCTCTTGCATGGCCATTGCGGCCTCGCGTGCGGCATCTGAGTTTTTGGCAACCAAAACCAACCCGCTTGTCTCCCGATCGAGACGGTTGATGAGTGAGACTTGGCCGCCATTGGCGATTTCATAGGCAAGCAAGTCTCGCAAACCATCCCACAGCGTGCGGGGACCTCCGGGCTTGGTCGGATGCACAAGAACCCCAGGCGGCTTGTCGACCACTAAAAGGTCTGGGGTCTCCCCGATAATCCGGAACTCTTCTTGATCCACAAGCATGACACGGAGAGTATGCCTGCTTCATGGTCTCACTGCAAAATGTCACGCGAATTTATTCATCAGGCACGGGCGAGGTTCGTGCATTGGATGGAGTTTCGTTGGAATTGGCCTCCGGCGACTTTGCAACAATCACCGGGCCGAGTGGTTGTGGAAAAAGCACATTGCTCAATCTTCTAGGAGGGTTGGACCACCCGACCACAGGCGAGATTCGAGTGGCCGACATCCCGTTGCACAATGCGAGTGAGCGCGCGCTGACCGATTACCGCCGCAACACCCTTGGTATTGTCTTTCAGTTTTTCAACCTGCTTCCAGCCATGACGGTTCGGGAAAATGTCGAACTCCCACTGCTTCTGCGTGGCGAGTCTTCATCTATTGCAGCGAACCGCGTCTCGGAAATGCTGGACCTCGTAGGCATGTCAAAGAGGGCTGCGCATTTCCCGCACCAACTCAGCGGCGGGGAAATGCAGCGCACGGCAATCGCTAGGGCCTTGGTTGGTCGTCCGGCGCTTCTTTTAGCGGATGAGCCGACCGGCAACCTTGACTCCGTGAATGCCGAAATGGTCTGCGAGACCTTCACAAAGATTGCTTCCCAAAAAATTGCCACCTTGATTATTGTCACTCACAGCGATGCCGTGGCCGCCTTGGCCTCCATTCGCATTAAAATGCTCGATGGAAAAATCCTCTCCAAAAGTGACTCCGGTTCCCCCATCGTAACGCCCTGCCATCCGCTCCCGGCCTGATCTTCGAATTCACCACACCACATTTTTATACGAACCCGCACCTTGGAAAAACAACGCACTCTCGCCTCATCCTCCAGCTTGACTGGCAGCGCCCTTCACACGGGCGAAAATGTCACACTCACCATCCTGCCCGCGCCGGTCGGCCATGGATTCAAATTCCAGCGCACCGATTTGCCTGATGAGCCTGTCGTCGATGCCGCAGCAGCCTATGTAAAAACGGTGGAGCGTGCGACCACCCTCGTGCAGGGCATGGTCAAAATCCACACGGTCGAGCATGTGCTCTCAGCCCTTACAGGCATGGGCGTTGACAACGCGCTCATTCAGATGGACGCCAACGAGCCGCCGATCGGAGATGGCAGTGCAACCGAATACATTGCCCTCATCAAAAAAGCCGGCATCGTCGAGCAAGATTCCCCGCGCCGTTACATTGAGATTCGCGAACCACTCACCATCGAGTCCAACGGCTCGATCTTCGTCATTCTCCCGGATACGAATTTCCGCGTCTCCTGCACGCAGGTCGGCCCCGAGGGGCGTTTCACCCAATTTCTTTCCACGGAAATCACCCCTGAGATTTACGAAAAAGAAATCGCCCCCGCCCGCACCTTTGTTTTTTACGAGGATGTGAAGCCCCTCATGGATAAAGGCCTCATCAAAGGCGGGAGCCTTGAAAACGCCATCGTCGCCAGGGGTGACAGCGTCCTCAGCAAAGAGCCGCTTCGCTTCCCGGACGAGTTCGTTCGCCACAAGATTCTTGATATCGTTGGCGATCTCGCGCTCTCAGGTCGTTTCATCCGAGGCCATGTTGTTGCCGTGAAACCCGGCCACGGCATCAATACCGAGGCCGCCAAACTTCTTGCTGAGCGCTTCAATGCCGTCGCGCCAGCCGCGGCCAAACCCGTTGCCGCCTCGCCGGGCGCTCTCGACATCAATGCGGTCATGCAGATCCTCCCGCACCGCTATCCCTTCCTCATGGTGGATCGCATTGTGGAATTCGATGGCGAATTGAAAGCCACCGGCGTGAAAGCTGTCACTATCAACGAACCCTATTTCCAAGGCCACTTTCCCGGCCATCCCGTCATGCCAGGCGTCCTTCAGCTCGAAGCCATGGCTCAGGTCGCCAGCATCGTCATGATGCGCCGCACGGAGAACGAAGGCAAAATCGGCTACTTCATGAGCGCCGATGAAGTGAAATTCCGCAAACCCGTCATGCCTGGCGATACGCTCTTCATCGAGTGCGAACTCACCAGCGCCAAGAAACGCCTCGGCAAGGCCTCTTGCCGCTGCTTGGTCAATGGCGAAGTCGTTTCCGAAGGCATCCTCCTCTTTGGCCTCGTCGATAAATGACAAAAATCCATCCCAGTTCGCTCATCGACCCCTCGGCGATTCTCCATCCGGATGTTGAGGTCGGGCCATTTTGCCATATCGGCCCGCAGGTGGAAATCGGAAGCGGAACATGTCTCATCGGCCATGTCTCTCTGGCCGGTCCCACGCGCATCGGCGAAGGGAATATTTTCTATCCCTATTGCTCGATCGGTCAGCGCTCGCAGGACTTGAAATACACCTCCGAGCCTACTTTTCTGGAAATCGGAAACAACAACTCGTTCCGCGAATTTTGCACGGTCAACCGCGGCACCCTTCCAGGAACAAAAACCATCGTCGGTCATCACGGAAATTTCCTTGCCTACTCACACATCGCTCATGACTGCATCGTCGGGGATCATGTCCTTTTTTCGAATAACGGAACGCTCGCCGGTCATGTGATTGTCGAGGACCATGTGGTTATCAGCGGTCTCTCTGGAGTGCATCAATTCTGCCGCCTGGGACAGCACTCGATCATCGGCGGTTGCACGAAGATCGTTCAAGATGTCCCGCCCTACATGATTGCGGATGGCAACCCCGCTGAGGTCCGTGGAATCAATCAGGTTGGACTCGAGCGCCGTGGTTTCCTACCCGAGGATACTCGCACACTCCGTGAGGCCTATCGATTGCTCTACCGCTCGAATCTCAATGTCAAACAAGCCTGCGAAAAAATCGCCGCCGACTTTTCCGGGCCCGATGTCATTGCCCGCCTCCTTGCCTTCGTGGCATCGAGCAAGCGCGGCATCATCCGATAAACCAATACTCAATAATCCCACCATGCCCACTGTCCACGCTTACGCCGCTCAATCCCCGACATCGCCCCTTGAACCCTTCACCTACGAACTCCCGCCCATCGGCCCCGAGCATGTCGACATCCGCGTCGAATACTGCGGAATCTGCCACTCGGATCTCAGCATGCTCCGCAACGAGTGGGGCTTTTCTTCCTACCCGCTCGTCCCCGGACACGAAGTCGTTGGCCGCGTCGAGGCCGTTGGTTCGATGGTTAAAAATCTTGTCCCCGGCGACCGCGTCGGGCTCGGCTGGTTTTCCGAAAGCTGCATGACTTGTCCTCAATGCATGGGCGGTGACCACAACCTCTGTGCCACAGGCGAGGGGACCATCGTCGGGCGCCACGGTGGCTTCGCCGATCTCGTCCGCTCCCATTGGGCCTGGGCGACAAAACTTCCTGAAGCCCTTTCCTCAGTCAGCGCCGGTCCGCTCTTCTGCGGAGGCATCACAGTCTTCAGCCCAATCGTCGAATTCGGAGTCCGGCCCACAGACCGGGTTGGAGTCATTGGTATCGGAGGTCTCGGTCACCTCGCCGTGCAATTTCTCAATAAATGGGGCTGCGAAGTCACCGCCTTCACTTCCTCCATCGACAAAACGGAGGAACTCAAAAAGCTAGGTGCCCACCGCGTTGTGAATTCCCGTGATGCGGAGGCTATGAAATCCGAAGCCAATCGCTTTGATTTCATCATCAGCACAGTCGCCGTTCCGCTCGACTGGATGGGTTACATCACCGCACTCGCCCCCAAAGGCCGCCTCCACACAGTGGGGGCCATTCCCGAACCCGTCTCGCTCGGCGCATTTCCTCTCATCATGGGCCAGCGTTCCTTCTCCGGATCCCCCCTCGGCAGCCCCGCCACCACCGCGCGCATGCTCGACTTCTGCGCCAGACATCAAATCGCCCCGCGCGTCGAGGAATTCGCCCTTTCGGATGTCAACGCCGCCCTCCACCGACTCGAAAAGGGCAGTCCAAGATACCGCATCGTTCTCAAAGCCTGATCGACGCTCCCTAAGGTTTCGCAAAAATTCCGAAAAAACCTTTGCCAAACCCATTCGGAAAATCGATATTTCCCGCCCCCGTCAATTGCCTCGTGGTGTAACGGTAGCACTGCAGATTCTGGATCTGTTTGTCATGGTTCGAATCCATGCGAGGCAGCCACCCCCATAAACACTCGCTCTGCGGGCGGGCGTGTCTAAAAAAGATCGAATATGGGAAAGGGAGTGGAACATTGCCCATGGATTTGTTTCGTGCAGTTGTCGCCTTTTTATGAGGTTCCTCAAGGCTTGTCATTTCCACCCACCACCATACTATGGCGTGCTCCAGAAACGCGCCTTGCGGGCTGGATTTTAACCAATGAAAATTTACATAGACGGCGAGTTTTACGACAAGGAGAACGCAAAAATTTCAGTTTTCGACCATGGTTTGCTCTATGGTGATGGCGTTTTTGAGGGGATTCGATTTTACAAAGGCCGCGTGTTCCGCTTGGAGCAGCACATCGACAGGTTGTTTGATTCCGCCCGCGCGATTTGTCTCAACATCGGCTTGGACAAAGCCGCCGTCATGGAAGCGACCCTCGAAACTATACGCCGAAATGAACTTCAGGACGGCTATGTGCGTCTGGTCGTGACGCGCGGGGTGGGGGATTTGGGGCTCAATCCCGCTTTGTGCCCGAAAGCTTCGGTCGTGATCATCGCCTCGAAAATCACCCTCTACTCCCCCGACAAATACCAGAATGGCTTGGAGGTGGTGACTTGCGCCACCCGCCGCATCCCACACGGAGCCTTGAGCCCGATGGTGAAGTCGCTGAACTACCTCAACAATGTGCTCGCCAAAATCGAGGCCCAAAACGCCGGCGCGGGTGAGGGACTCATGCTCAATGAGCAGGGCTTCGTGGCCGAGTGCACGGGCGACAATATTTTCATCGTCAAAAATGGTGTGATCACAACCCCGCCCATCGCTTCAGGCGCATTGGCTGGAGTGACCCGCTCGGTGGTTTTCGACCTCGCCGCCGAGTTCGGCATTCCCATACACGAACCGATGATGACCCGTTATGACATCTACACCGCTGACGAGTGCTTCCTGACCGGCACAGCTGCGGAGGTGATTCCGGCTGTGAAGCTGGACACCCGCCTGATCGGCGATGGATTGACCGGACCAATCACCAAAAAGCTGATTGCCCGCTTCCACGAGTTGACAGAGTCCACCGGCGCGCTGATCTATCAATAAAATGCAGTGCGATGTTTGCCAGACTAAAGAGGCTACTGTTTTCCTGACGCAGATCGTCGATGGGAAAATGCAAAAAGTGAACCTTTGCGAGGGCTGTTCGAAGGAGAAAGGCGTGAACGATCCCACGGGCTTTGCTCTGGCCGATCTTTTGCTTGGCCTGGGCGCGTCGCAGGAAATCGAAAAGTCCCCGGCCACTTTGAAATGTTCCGTTTGCGGTTTCACTCAAGCCGATTTCAAAAAAACCGGCCGCCTAGGCTGCAGCAATTGTTACACGGTTTTTGCTGATGGCATAGCGCCTATGCTTAAAAACATGCACAAGGGAACCCGGCACACGGGAAAAACACCTGCCGCATTTCACAAAATCCGCGAACACGACGAAAAAATAAAGGCGCTTCAAGACGACCTCTCGAAGGCCATCGAGGCGGAGGAGTTCGAACTCGCTGCCAACCTGCGCGACCAAATTCGCCAAGTGGAGGCCGAACTCGCCTCATGAAATTTTCCCGCATCATCGCAAACTCCGGCGAATGGCTCTCGGGCGATGGTCCGAACCGCCAGATCGTGGTTTCAAGCCGCGTTCGCCTGGCCCGCAACCTGCGCGACAAGCCCTTCCCGGGCTGGGCAAAAAAATCCGAGCGTTTGGATGTCATGAACCTTGTCAAGCAGGCCGTGGAGCACTTGCCCGAGATGGCGGAGTCCTACTCCGAAAATCTCGAGGCTCTTTCGCCTTTGGAAAAACAGGTTCTCGTCGAGCGGCATCTCATCAGTCGCGAGCACGCCGCCAAGGGCGTGGGAAGTGCTGTGGTGATGAACGCGCCACAATCCCTGAGCGTGATGATCAACGAGGAGGACCACCTCCGCATGCAGGCGATCCGTTGCGGCCTGCAGCTCGACAATGTTTTTAAAATGATCAACCGCGTGGATTCCGAGCTCGAGGAGAGTTTGGAATTCGCCTTCAGCGCAGACCTCGGCTACCTCACAGCGTGCCCCTCAAATGTCGGCACTGGCATGCGCGCCTCGGCCATGCTCCACCTGCCAGGCCTCGTGATGAGCGATCAGATCAACAAGATCATCAATTCCGTGAACAAAATCGGCCTCGCCGTCCGTGGTCTCCATGGCGAAGGCACCGAGGCGATGGGTAATCTTTTTCAGGTCTCCAACCAGACGACCCTTGGCGAGGCCGAGGAGGAGATCATTGGCCGTCTGAACCGCGTCATCGAGCAGGTCATCGAGCATGAGCAAAATGCCCGGGCGCTCCTTGCACAGCGCAAGTCCATCACGCTCCACGACCAGATCGGCCGCGCCTACGGCCTTCTCTGCCACTCCTACTCGATCAGTTCCAAGGAGGCCTTGAATCTTCTTTCGATTATCAAACTCGGCATCGACCTCGCCGTCTTTCCCGACGCCCACCGGTTTCCGGTGGATGAGCTTTTTATCGAAACGCAGCCGGCACATCTTCAAAAGGGTGCCCAGGTCGTCAAAATGTCCTCCGAGGAAAGGGACGCCTTGCGCGCCACCATTATTCGGGCCAAATTATCCCAAGTCCCGCAGCCGGACATCGCCAGACTACGGCTCGCCACACCCGCCAACACCGAAAATCAATGATGAACAACTTCACTCCACGCGCCCAACAGGTTCTCGCCCTCGCCCGCAAGGAAGCCGACCGCTTCAATCACAACTATGTCGGCACCGAACATCTGCTTCTCGGGTTGATCAAGCTCGGACAAGGTGTTGCCGTTAATGTCCTTCAAAAAATGGGCCTCGACCTCGAAACCGTGCGCATGGAGGTCGAGAAACAAGTCGGCTCCGGCCCCGAGACCAAAATGGTGGGCAATATCCCCTACACGCCGCGCGTCAAGAAAGTCCTCGCTCTTGCCGGAAAGGAAGCCAAGAGCCTGCAGCACTCTTATGTGGGCACCGAGCACATTCTCCTGGGCCTTCTTCGCGAAGGCGAGGGTGTCGCCGCCCGCGTTCTGAAAAATCTCGAGGTCGACATCGAGCGCACCCGTAATGAAATTCTCAAGGAACTCGATCCGAATTTTGCTCCCGAAGAGGATAGCGATACGATTCCCACCGAAGCCGGACCGAGCGGCAAGGCCTCCAGCAAAACCCCGGCTCTCAAAGCCTATGGTCGCGACCTCACCGAGCAGGCCCGCAAAGGCGAACTCGATCCCGTTATCGGCCGCGTCGATGAGATCGAGCGCATTGTTCAAATTCTTTGCCGCCGCACCAAGAACAACCCCGTTCTGATCGGCGAGGCAGGCGTTGGCAAGACCGCCATCGCCGAGGGACTCGCCCAGGAAATTGTTTCCGGCAATGTCCCGGAAATCCTCCGCGACAAGCGTGTCATCACCCTCGATCTGGCTCTCATGGTCGCCGGCACAAAATACCGTGGCCAATTTGAAGAACGCATCAAGGCCGTGATGGATGAGATTCGCAAAAATAAAAATATCATCCTCTTCATCGACGAACTCCACACGCTCGTCGGGGCCGGTTCCGCTGAAGGTGCGATGGATGCCTCGAACATCATTAAACCCGCCCTCAGCCGTGGCGAGATGCAGTGCGTCGGCGCAACCACGCTCAACGAATACCGCAAATACATCGAAAAAGACTCTGCCCTCGAGCGCCGCTTCCAGCAGGTCAAGGTCGAGGCCCCGACAGTCGATCAGACGATTCAGATTCTTCAAGGCATCCGCCCGAAATACGAGGCGCACCACAAGGCCAAGTTCCTCGACGAGTCGCTCGAAGCCGCTGCCAAACTCTCCGACCGCTATCTCACAGGCCGCTTCCTGCCGGACAAGGCGATCGACCTGATGGACGAGGCAGGCTCCCGCGCCCGCATCTCCGCCATGACGCGGCCGCCGGATGTCAAAGACATCGAGAAGGAAATCGAAACCATCCGCCTCGACAAGGAGGCCGCTATCAAGTCGCAGGACTTCGAGAAAGCCGCGTCCCTGCGCGATGTCGAGAAGCAGGCCAAGGACAAACTTGATGCCATCCTTTCCGAATGGCGCGCCAACAAAGAGGAGAAGGAAGTAACGGTCAGCGCCGACGAGATCATGCAGGTGCTCTCGAAGTGGACCGGTGTGCCGCTCTCCCGCATGGAGCAGCAGGAAACCGCCAAACTCCTCGCTATGGAAGGCGAACTCGAAGGCAAGGTCATCGGCCAAAACGAAGCCGTCGTGGCCATCAGCAAAGCCCTCCGCCGCTCCCGCGCGGACCTCAAGGATCCGAAGCGTCCGATTGGTTCGTTCATTTTCCTCGGCCCCACAGGTGTCGGAAAAACCTTCCTCGCCCGCACGCTGGCCGAGTTCATGTTCGGCTCGGCCGATGCGCTCATTCAGATCGACATGAGCGAATACATGGAGAAATTCAGCGCCTCCCGCCTCATCGGTTCGCCTCCCGGCTACATCGGTTACGAGGAGGGCGGCCAACTCAGCGAGGCCGTGCGCCGCAAGCCTTATGCCGTTGTGCTTTTCGACGAGATCGAAAAAGCACACCCGGATGTCATGCACCTCCTCCTTCAAATCTTGGAGGAAGGCAAAATCACCGACTCGCTCGGCCGCAAGATCGACTTCCGCAATACCATCATCATCATGACCTCGAATGTCGGAGCGGAACTGATCAAAAAACAGACCACGCTTGGATTCGGCGCGCCCGTTGCGGGCACGGACAACTACGATGTGATGAAGGACAAAATCCTCGGCGAGGCCAAGCGCGTCTTCAAACCCGAGTTCATCAACCGCCTCGACGATCTCATCGTTTTCCACACCCTCGAAAAACCCGACCTCATCAAGATCGTGGACCTCGAGATCAGCAAAGTCGTGGAGCGTATCAAGACAAAGGATATCCACCTCACGCTCGATCCGACAGCCCAGGAATTCCTCATCAGCAAAGGCTACGACCCAACCTACGGTGCCCGCCCCATGCGCCGCGCCGTGGAAAGATACATCGAGGATCCCATGGCCGAGGAAGTGCTCAAGGGCAACATCAAGCCCGGCGATGCCGTCACCGTTCAGAAAGACGGCGACAAGCTGGGCTTTGTCATCGCGCACAAGCCTGAGGAGGCCGTCGCCGAGACATCCGCGAACTAAAGGACCCAAACTCCAGCGAACCCTTTTTTGCGCATCCGTGCAAAAAAGGGTTCGCGCTTTTCCGGCTTCTCTACCGCAAACCTCCGCTCAGAGTTGACACCTCCAGTCGGATGCCGCCAAATCCCCAGCAACCGACCTCTGGTTCATGTCCTCTCCATTTTCCATACCTCTGAGCCGAATGCACTCCGCCCCGCGTTATTGGCCGGTGCCGACATGTTTGCTGGTGATCCTCATTCTTGCCGTCTGTCTTGGAACGCTGGCTCAATTTTTCGGACCCTCTCCGATTCCCTGGGTGCAAGACCATTCGCAATCCCCCTTGGCAAAAGCCCGCGCGGCAGGAATCGATATCGTTTCCTTGGAGCAGGCGAGGGAGGTCGTTTCGGGAAGCGGCGTTCTCGTTCTCGATGCCCGTTCGGCGAGTGACTTCGACACGGGCCACCTGCCTGGAGCTATCTCGTTTCCCAATGCGACGCGCGGCGAGTCCTACTACGAGCTTGCCGCCCTGCTGCAACCGGATCAGCCACTGCTCATCTATTGCTCGGGCAAGACATGTGACGATGCACTCCAACTCGGCCTTTTTCTGAGGGAACAGGGGTCCAAAAAAATCCTGCTTTTTTCGGATGGTTTCCAAGCTTGGAACGAGGCAGGTCTGCCCGTCGAATGAGATCGCGCGCCTCCAACCTTTGGATCGTCCTCGAATGGGCTGCGAGCTTGCTGGTGGCAGCCGTTTTCCTCCTCGCATCGGTCCCCAAAATCCTTAACCCCGCCGCCTTCGCCTCGGCGGTTTATCAGATGGATGTGCTCCCTGGTTTGCTTGTGAATCCGGTCGCCATCTACCTGCCTTGGATTGAGTTTCTGGCAGCTTGCACGCTCGTTTTCCTCCCTCCCGCACGCCGTGCTGCACTGGCCTTGCTCGGCCTTCTCTTGGCGACATTCACTTTCGTCCTGTTGGCAAATTTCCTGCGCGGCACAGCCATGTCCTGCGGTTGCTTCGGTGGCACATTCCTGGAGGCGCTGTTCCCGCCATGGACCGCTCCTCTCCGCAACCTGCTCCTCCTCGGCCTCGTCTGTATCGCGATAGAAGCCACCCGGCGGCGGGAGTGAAAGTAAGGGCGGCTCCCGCCGCGCAAGTCGGACGGCGGCGGCGCGCCATCCCTACCGATCCCTCGGGGAGAACGGCCGCGCTGTCGCGCGGGTGGTGCGGCAGCACCCATCGAAAATGTGGGGTAGGGATGCCAGGCCCTTGGTGTCCCAAATTTCAGCCGCGAAGCGGCGTCTGAAGGGAGCATGGCCGTCTCGGCCGTGCAGGCGCAAGGCGTGGTTTTTTTATCGATGAGCCGGCGGCGCTACGGCTCGCCCTCACGCAAACGGCACATAGTGGGGCTGCAGGACCGCCACTGAGCGCGACTGCAGCGGATACTCCGCCATGTGTGCAAAGACGCGTTGCGGCATCAAGTCATGGCCGTTGGATGTATCCAGAACAAGGGTCCATGCAACCTGCTTTTGCCGTGCGCTGAGCCGGAATGGCACGAGCGCGTCTCCGGCATTCATCAGAATCAAAAATGAATCCCCGCGCACGGGTTGTCCGCGCTCGTCGCACTCGACAATCTGGTCGCCGAGCAATCCCATGCCGAGGCAACGCGCATGAGGGGAGTTCCAGTCCAGTTCGGACATCTCCATGCCATCGGGGCGAATCCAGTAGAGGTCTTTTATGTCGGTGCCGTGGATGGCCCGGCCTTGAAAAAAATGCCTCCGGCGGAAAACAGGCTGTTTCCGCCTCAGGTCTATTAATCGCCGCACAAAGTCGAGTTGCGCCAGAGCGTCCGCATCCAGATTCCAGTCCAGCCACGAGACCGCTGAATCCTGGCAGTAGGCGTTGTTGTTGCCGCCTTGAGTGCGCCCGATTTCATCACCGGCCAGAAGCATTGGCACGCCTTGCGAGAGGAAGAGAGTGCACAGGAAGTTCCTCTGCTGCCGAATCCGCAGCGTCTGGATTTGCTCCTCGTTGGAAGGCCCCTCGACTCCGCAGTTCCAGCTGTCGTTTTGATCCGATCCATCCCTGTTCGCGTCACCGTTCGCCTCGTTGTGCTTGGTGTTGTAGGAGACGAGGTCCGCGAGCGTGAATCCGTCGTGGCAGGTCACAAAATTCAGGCTCGCATGCGGTCGCCGGCCGTTGTGTTGATACAGGTCGCTGCTGCCTGCAAGGCGGGTGGCCAACTCGCCGACCGTGGCGCCGTCACCTTTCCAGAAGCGCCTCACACAATCCCGGTAGAGGCCGTTCCATTCGCTCCAGAGGACGGGAAAATTCCCCACCTGATATCCGTTCGGACCCAAATCCCACGGCTCGGCAATCAGTTTCACCTGCGACAGGACGGGGTCTTGGTGGATGATATCAAAGAACGACCCGAGCCGGTCCAGATCCCACAACTCTCGCGCCAGTGCACTCGCCAGATCAAATCGAAAGCCGTCCACATGCATTTCCAAAACCCAGTATCGCAGCGAGTCCATGATGAGCTTGAGCACATGTGGGTGGGCGACATTGAGCGAGTTCCCGCAGCCTGTGAAATCGATGAACTGGCTCCGGTCCTCCGAGAGCCGATAGTAGCTGGTATTGTCGATGCCCCGCATCGAAAGAACCGGGCCCGCGTGATCACCCTCGGCCGTGTGATTGTAGACCACATCGAGAATGACCTCGATGCCGGCCGCATGCAAAACGCGGACCATCTCCTTGAATTCGTTCACGGCATTTTCAGGGCCGCTTGAGCTGTAGCGGGGGTCGGGAGCGAAGAAGCCAAGTGTGTTGTAGCCCCAGTAATTCACCAGCCCTGCCTTGGATAAACGCCCCTCGTCGATGTGATAATGAACGGGCATTAATTCCACAGCAGTGATGCCGAGGGATGTCAAATGGGCGATGGCCGCCGGCGAGGCGAAACCGGCATAGGTGCCGCGCAAGTCCTCTGGAACACCGAGATGTTGTTGCGTGAAACCTTTCACATGCGCCTCATAAACGATCGTCTCGTGCCAAGGTATGGCGGGCGCCGCAGTTCCATTCCAGTGGAACGAGGTGTCAATAACCCGCGCCAGCGCTGCATCGGCGGCATTGTCCAGTTGCGGATCATTCGTTGCCTCCCCATGGCGGAAGTCCCTCGCTATGCATTTGGCGTAGGGATCAAGTAGCACCTTCCGGGGGTTGAAATAATGCCCCATGGTGGGATTCTCAGGCCCATGGGCGCGGTAGCCGTAGATCATGCCAGGTGCGCCTCCGTGCAGGTAGCCATGCCAGATCTGGTTTGTTTTTTCAGGCAAGGGGAGGCGAACGCTCTCCCGCTCATCGCCCGCCGAGTCGAAGAAACACAATTCCACAAGCGTGGCGTTTTCGGAGAACAGCGCAAAGTTCACGCCCTCGCCATCCCAAGTCGCCCCGAGCGGGGAGGGATTGCCCGGCCATAGCGAATGGCATTTCATAGGCCCATGCCGCGCTCTGGCTTACTGCGTGTGTGGCTCCCCGTCTTTTTCGTTCTCATGTCATTTTGCCAAGGAGCAGATACCGCTCTGGCTTTTTGGAAAATGGGGTCTTGCCCGACCGTCCACTGTTTCCGCTTTGCGGCGCGGTGTGTGCGGAGTAATAGATTCCGCATGATACCGATCCCCGAGCCCTTGCATCCTGCGGTTGTGCATTTTCCGATAGCTCTTTTGTTGGTTGGCGCTGGATTGTCGCTTCTGGCTGTGGTTTTTCCGCGATGGGCGCTGCCTACAGCCCTCATTCTCTTTCTCGGAGCTGCTGGAGCCGTCGTCGCTGTGCAAACCGGCGAGCGGGAGGAGCATCGCCTGCCCAAGACGACCGGTGAATTGCATGAGGCCTTTGAAAATCACGAACACGCCGGCAAGCGCGCTCGTAACTTCTCACTCGCTGCGGCATCCCTTGCCGTGCTCACCGTTCTCTCAACCCGCTGGTGGTTTGTGAAACGCATCCTTGCAGGGGCCACGGCCGTGGTTGCGCTCATGACCGCCTACCATGTCGCCCAGGCCGGTCACTACGGTGGCGCCTTGGTTTATGAACACGGTCTGGGCGTCGGGAAAACTCCTCCTCCTAAAAAGCCATGAGCGAACTTTCCCTCAGCCCGGTTCCATCTGCACAGTCCGAATCCGAGCTTCCCCTCACCACCTCTAAAAAAGGCCGCCGCACGCGCAGATTCGGCGTGGAGCAACATTCGCGCCCCCCGCTGGCTCGCATGCTGCGCATTCACGATCTCATCAGCCGCAACTCGCATCCGAACTGCACCTCCATGGCAGCGGAATTCGAGGTTTCCTGCAAGACGGTGATGCGCGACATCGATTTCATGCGGGATCAGATGCAGCTCCCGATCGCCTACAATGCCTTGAACAGGGGATTCTGCTACACAAAGCCCGTCTCTGCCTTTCCAAGCATGACGATGACCGAGGGCGAGATCGTTGCCCTCCTCGTTGCGCAAAAATCTCTCGAGCAATACAAAGGCACCGCGTTTGAGAAACCGCTCAAGTCTGCCTTCCAAAAAATGACCTCCAACCTGGAGGAGGAAGGCTTCTTTTCCTTTCAGGATTTGAATGCCGCCATCTCGTTCCGCCCGGTCGGTTACGCGATCCAGGAACTCCGCGTCTTCGACATTCTCTCTCAGGCCGTTCTGGAGCAGCGCACGGTCGAGTTCGATTACTTCAAGCTCACCGGTAAAAAAGCCGAGCGCCGCCGAGTGGAACCCTACCACCTCGGTTGTATCGACAATCAGTGGTATCTCATCGGCAACGACCTCGTCCGCGCTGGCATTCGCACCTTCGCGCTCACTCGCCTGAGCAATCCGAAATTGCTCAAATCGATTTTCCAGCGTCCGCAAAATTTCTCCATCGGCGACATGATGGCCTCGAGCTTCTCGGCCTTCGAAACTCCCAAGCCGACCCGCGTGGTCGTGCGCCTCGATGCCTTCGCCGCCCGCCTCGCCTCCGAGCGCGTCTGGCACAAATCCCAACGCATCAAACCCGTCGCCGGCGGCGGCGCCGAACTCACTCTCGAAGTCGGCCTCGCTCCCGACCTGGAAAACTGGATTCTGGGGTGGGGGACACATGCCAAGGTTCTCGAGCCACATGAACTCTGCGAGCGCATCGCCTCCATCGCCCGCTCGATGGCGCTCCAATACAGCGTTTGAATCCCCTCGGAAACGGAATCGTCACACTCCACGGGTTGTCGATCCGCGTCGTTCCGAGTCGCTTTGCCTTATGCCCACAAGACATCTCGCTGCCTTCCTCGCCCTTATCGTTTCCATCCTGCCAATGCGGGTGTCTGGATTCTCCATCGTCTCCTACAATGTGGAGAATCTCTTCGATCTCGATGGCACCGCCAGCTATGAGGATTACACCTCCGAGAAATACACCCCCCGCCATCTCTTGGTGAAGGCCCGCAATGCCGCCAAGGTTCTCTCCACGGTGGATGCCGGACGCGGGCCGGATGTTGTTGTTCTCAACGAAATCGAAATCGATCAAACTCCCGACTCCTCTCGTCTGAAAGCCGCAGATTGGCTGGACTCGGTGAAAGGCCGCACGCTTGAGGAGATTCTTTCCCAATCCCCTCTGCCGCCCGAGACCGCCTCGCTGCCTGCCGAGTTTTGGATCCTCAAGGCTCTCGAAGACGCCTGCCTCGGGCGCTACCACCTCGCGATTCCTGACGAGCCTCCCAGTTCCCATGAGGACGGCCGCTCCCGTTCCGTCAAAAATGTCATCCTCTCGCGTTTCCCCATCACAGCCGTCAAAACCCACCACACGCTCAATGCCCGCGCCATTCTCGAAGCCCAACTCGATGTGAATGGGCATCCGCTCACCGTCTTTGCGAACCACTGGAAATCCGGCGCCGGCGACTTCGACAACGAGCGCATCCGCATGGCAAATGCCCGCACACTCCGCGATCGTTTGGACCACATTTTCAAGAAGGATCCCTCGGCGGATGTCATTCTGGCGGGGGATTTCAACTCCCATTACAACCAGACGCTCCGCTATCCTGACTTCAAAAAATCCGCCATCAATGAAGTGCTCGGCTCGCAGGGCAACGAAACCGCCCTCGAAAGCGGCAAAGCGGATCTCTACAACCTCTGGTTTGAACTCCCGGCCGAAAAACGCGGCAGCGATGTTTACCAGAACAAATGGGGAACGCTCATGCACCTCATCCTCTCGCGCGGCCTCTACGACAACAAAGGTCTGCAATACGAAGACAACAGCTTCGAAGTCCTCGCGATCCCCGCCCTCAACGCCGATGCCCTCGGCCGCCCCCTCCGCTGGTCGCGCGGCAGCAATCCCGCCGGCTTCTCCGACCACTTCCCCATCCTGGCCCGCCTGCGCGTCGCCGACTCAAAGTCATCAAGCAAATGGATGTCCCTCACCAAGCCCTCCACCGCCGACGCGGAAAATGTCCCGCCCGTTCGAGAAGTCTCCGCCAAGGAAATCTTCGCCAACGCCATCAACCCCGCCAACGAAGCGCCCAACACTGATTTCCGCAAACCCGAATGGCTCGGCAAAGTCTTCCTCATCGACGCCCCCGCCACAGTGGGCAAACGCGGCGTAGTCTCCATCAATCTCAACGGCACCACCTACAACCTCTTCAGCCCCGACAAAGATACCCGCAACCGCCTGCGCAACTTCGCAAAAAGCGGCTCAAACCTCCGCTTCTACGCCCAGCTGAATATGTTCAAAGACGAGTGGCAGTTCCTCCTGCCCAAAGCCGATTGGATCATCGAAAACGATTAGTCGTCCCGCGCAAGCCAACTCCGGAGTGAACGATTCCCACTCCCATAATTCGGCTGAGGGCTGTCTTGCTCTCCAATTCACGCCGTGTAGTGCCCAACAACTTGCCCAAAATTGAATTGCAGTCTCAATCCGCGCCCCTCAATTGCTTGAGGGGCGATTTAAAATGACAATTAAAGACGCAATACAACAAGCGTTTCAATCCGCGCCCCTCAATTGCTTGAGGGGCGATTGCAAAGAATCCCATTTCGAGAAATCGCAACGGATGTTTCAATCCGCGCCCCTCAATTGCTTGAGGGGCGATGCTAGTTCTCGCGGCGGGTTTCTTGCGGCAGATGATCTTTCCTCGAAAACGCGTGGAGGGGCTTTTATTGTTATTCGGGTTTATGGTTCTGGGGGGATTCGAAGTCGATCGGGGATTTATAGCCGAGGGCCGAGTGCAACCGGGTTCGATTATAGAAGCCTTCGATGTAGTCGAAAATCATGAGTTTGGCCTGCTCTCTGGTTTCTGGAAGCGTTGAACCAAAGCACTCAGTTTTGAGCGTGGCCCAAAAACTTTCCATGGCAGCGTTGTCGTAGCAGTTGCCCTTTCGACTCATCGAGGAGGTGGCACGGTGTTTGGCCAGCAAACTGCGAAAAGCCTCACTGGCATATTGGCATCCTCGATCCGAATGGTGCAGAAGGCCAGGAGCGGGACGTCGTTTTGCCCAAGCCTTTTCCAATGCTTTGACCACGAGTTCCGTAGCCAATGATGCCTCTGTATTCCATCCCACGACCTTGCGCGAATACAGGTCAAGGATGCCTGCCAGGTAGAGCCAACCTTCGCGGGTTTCGATGTAAGTGATGTCGGCCACCCACACTTGATTTGGTTGATCGGGGGTCGGTATTTTGCCCAGCCAGTTCGGAGCAATCGGACTTTCTGGATCGCTTTGCGTGGTTTTGGGCCGAAACCGGCGCTTCTGCTCGGGATGAAGGCCCAAGCGCCTCTGCAGGCGCGCGATGCGCTTCTTGCCGCACCCTATTCCTTCATCGCGCAGAGCGCTTTGCAGCCGAGGGAGACCATAGGTTTTCCGACTGCCATGAAAGATGGCCTTGAGCTTTTCGCCAAACTCCCGGTCTTGTCGGTTTCTAGCAGCCTGTCGGACTTGATGCTTTAAGTTGGCCTAGTTCTTGCTGTGCAATTTGATATGGCAAAATTCGTCAACATCGACCGTGATACACCCATGCTGCTTCCTCCTGACATGCGAGACTGGG
>JBILWM010000113.1:0-8178 GCA_044369905.1 Terrimicrobiaceae bacterium
ATTACGGGATCACAAGGAAGCATACTCAGAAATCCTTAAACCACTTCAAAAAATCGGGACCCGCAGACCCGCTTGAAATCAAGATCATCCAGGCCGGGTAGTCGTTTTTCTGCTCACTATGGGATGGCAGTGAAACTGAATAGCCATCTGGCGGGAGGAAATCCCCATGTGGAGTATCTCCGATTCCGCAATCGAAAGATTATGTTCCTGAGCGTGGAGATAAACGGGGATGTAGCCCGCCGGTTGGACGCGCAGGAAAAGCAGCTTCCCGATGTCGTGAAGCAGGGCTCCCAAAAACGCAGCGTGTTCGATGTTTAACAGCTCCATCTCTTGGCAGGTGAACCGGGCTATGTTGGCCGTTGCGAGCAGGAACTTCAGATGGCTGGCCCAGTTTGCATCCTCGTTGAGATACATGAAACTCTCGCAGCAGCGCGGAAAACCCTTGGCTACTACGCTGAGCCTTTTTTCTCCCAGAAAGTTCACGCACATCCGGGCGTCCTCAATAAAAGAATCGAAATCCTTCTTCTTGGCCTGACGCACCGCATTCGCATTCTGAAGCATCTGGAAGGCCAGCCCGGGATCGTGTTCCGCCAAATCCATCAGCGGATGCAGCGAAGTCACCATTCCTCCGGTCGCCAGCGCAAAGGCGGCGGCCGCCGATCCCACCACCGGGCAGCCTTTCAGCGCCGCGATCTCCCTCTTGAGTTTTGCCTCAGAAACCACCGGGAAGGTTTGGCTGTCGATCATCTTGTTCCAATGATCCATGCTTTCAGCCTCCCGTTTGATATCCTCCGATTCTTTTTCGTCCTTTCTCAGGAAGCCATTTGGAATCCGCTCACCCATCTTGCGCACCCCCTCGCTGGCAGTTTTGCTCCACTCGGAAATGTCGATTTCGCCGGCACGCTTCTTGATGCTGTCCATCGAACGCTGCTCCGCAAGAGCCTGCACGGCCTGTTTCATTTGAGGCGATTGGAGGATTGCCCGCTTGAAAGCATCCTTTTCCATTCGCAGCATTCGGGTGTGAGCCTGGGCGATGATCGTGGCACTGCGCGGCGCGTTCTTGATCAAGGCCATCTCTCCCACAATATCGACATCCCCGATCTCACCGATTTTTTTTGGCTCCGGATCGTTTTCCATCGCGATGTAAATCCCGAGACTCCCTTCATCGACCAGATACATCGCATCCCCGTCATCCCCCTTGCTTGAAAAGGGTGGCACCTTCGTCGATTTCGCAATCCCGAAGATTGGGAATGAGCGCATGCACCTCATGCGGCGGCAAGGAGCGGAGCAAAGCATTTTGGGCCAGTCGATCCAGCACAGCAGCCACCTGCTTCGCTTTCTGATCCAGTTTGTAGATATCCGCCCGGTAACTGCAAAGAAGCGCGTAATACCCAAGAGTGGCCGCAAACTCTTTGAATTCGTCCCAGTCGGAATCCTTCGCGAAAGAGGCCAGATACATCAGATACTCATCGAAGCCTGGCACGGCAGCCTCTTGAATCTTTCCATGAAGCCCGGAGATTTCTGAGAGAATCTTCTCTTTTTCTGCCTCCGCGATTTCGCTGTTCACATCCTTGTAGGTTTGCGCAGCGGATTGGATAACGGGCACGAGTGCCTCCAAAACCGCCCCCCGTTGATCCAATGAACAACCTGTGCGCTGGCAAAACGCGTCATCCGGCTCAAAAAAAGACCAATACCACGCCTTGCCCTCGAGCTTTGCGATTTCGTCCTCAATCGATTCTTGGATATATGGCTTCCGATGAAAACTTTGAACACCCAAGTCGTAGGCTTCTTGAATTTCCGCATGCGTTGTTTTGGACGCATAAAAAACGACCGGCACATGGCGAAAGAAATAGTCGTCCCGAAGCGTCCTGAGAAAGCCAAGGCCGGTGGAGTCCTGGAGCTTGAGTTCGATGAAGATCAAATCGACCAAAACATTTTCACGCAGGAAAGCCATGGCATCGTGAGCGTTCGTAACGGAGGCGCTCCGGTGGTGATCACGCGCCAAAAATCCCTTCAGCGCCAAGAAGGCGTTGTCATCAGGATCAACTAATAAAATGTTGGCCATCGTTAGACATAAAAACCAAACCTGTTTCCCCTGGTTTTTATGATTGGGAGCACATCAAAAAAACCCTCGCATCGACTAAAAGACGATGACGAGGGGATGACCAAGGAAACATCGTTTAATATTAGATGTAAAACCCAAACTTGTTTACCATTTTTGCGACCATTCGCGTGCCTGCAAACTAGGAAGAATTGTGACGATTTCGTAACAAAGACCTGCTGCGCCTTCGGCGCTTACATTGCGGCCTCAAGATTGCCGCGCACTGGCTTGGATCTTTTTGCAAAGATTAATACCCGCAGATTTATCCCTCGCCGATTTGGATTTGAAGGGCGGCGGCGATGCGGTCGGCGTGGGTGTCGATGAGTTCCTGTTCGCGGCCCTCGATGAGGAGGCGGACTTTTGGTTCGGTGCCGGAGTAGCGGAGAAGGACGCGACCTTTGCCGTTGAGGGCTGACTCGGCTTCGGCGAGAAGGGTTTGGATTTGCGGCAGGGTCTCGAGTGGCGGCTTGTCTTTAACGCGGAGGTTGCGCTGGGCCTGGGGATATTTTTTGAGGACTTTTTTGAGTTCGCTGAGCGGCTTGCCGGTTTCGATCATGACACGCAGGATTTGAAGAGCGCTGACGATGCCGTCGCCCGTGGTGGCGTAGTCGCGGAAGATCATGTGTCCGCTCTGCTCGCCGCCGACATTGTGTCCATCGCGGAGCATGGCTTCGATGACATAGCGGTCTCCGACCTTGGTGCGGAGGATTTTTCCACCGTGGGCTTCGAGGGTTTCATCGAGGCCGAAGTTGCTCATGATGGTGGAAACCAAGGTGCCACCTTCGAGGCAGCCGCGCTGGAGGTAATCCACCGCCGCGATGGCCATGATCTCATCGCCATCGACCAGCTCGCCGTTCTCATCGCAGAGCAGAACGCGGTCGGCATCGCCATCGTGGGTGATGCCGATGTGCGCCTTGCACTCGCGCGTGAGCTTTTGGATTTGCTCGGGATGGGTGCTGCCGCAGTGGGTGTTGATGTTTGTGCCGTTCGGATGGTTGTTGATCACGACCAAGTCGGCGCCGAGTTCGCGCAGGATGCAGGGGCTGGTCTTGTAGGCGGCACCGTTCGCGCAATCGAGCGCGATGCGTAGCGACTCGAGCGTGAGGTGGCGGGGAAAGCTCTGCTTGGCGAACTCGACATAGCGGCCGAGGGCGTCGTCAATGCGGTGGGCCTTGCCGATTTTTGTGGCGGTCGGGCGGATGTTTTCGATCTCACCGCTGAAGACGAGATGCTCGATGCGCGCTTCGATTTCGTCGTCGAGCTTGAAGCCGTCGTGACGGAAGAATTTGATGCCGTTGTCCTCGTAGGGATTGTGGGAGGCTGAAAGCACGATGCCCGCATCGGCGCGCAACGAGCGGGTGATGTAGGCGACGCCGGGCGTTGGCAGTGGGCCGATGAGGAGGGCGTCCGCGCCGAGCGAGGTAAGGCCGGCGACGATGGCATTTTCCAGCATGTAACCCGATAGTCGGGTGTCTTTACCGATGACGACTCTCAAACGGCCGCTTCGCGAGGAGGCGCGGGCTTCCGCAAAGACATGCGCTGCGGCGCGGCCGAGTTTCAGCGCGGTCTCAGCGGTGACGGGCTCGATGTTTGCGACGCCGCGAACGCCGTCGGTTCCAAAAAGTTTACGATTGTTGCTCATTTTGTGATGCTTTTTCCAAGTTACTGAACCTGAACAGTGGAGGATTTCAAGAGATCAAGCCGGACGGGATTCCGACTGACGTTCTGCTTGATGAGAAACCAAAGAGCGAATGCCAGAAGAAGGCTTGTGAGTTTGATTTTCCAATTGTTGAGAAGGATCGCTTTCATACTTTTCGTCTAAAAGAAGCTGGCTGAGCCGCTGACGGAATTTTTCCACGCTCAAATTTCGTTCGATTTTGCCGCTGTGACAAATGGAAACCTGTCCGGTCTCCTCGGAAACCACGAGCGAAACGGCATCCGATTCGTCACCCAGACCAAGCCCCGCGCGGTGGCGCAGGCCGAGGTTGCGGTCGAGATCCTCTCGTTGGGAGAGCGGGAAAATACAGGCGGCCGACATGATGCGGTCGCCGCTCACGATCATGCCGCCGTCGTGCAGAACGGTCTTGGGATGGAACACGGTGAGGGCGAGTTCTTTTGAGAACTTAGCATCCAGCGCGACACCCGTTTCGGAGATTGTTTTGAGGCTAATTTCGCGCTCGATCGCGATGAGCGCGCCGAAGCCCTTGCTGGAAAGCTCAAAGACGGCGTCCGTGATGAGCTCGATGGTTTCGGACTCTTGAGAGGCAGAAGTAAAAAAACGGTGACTACCGAGTTCCGTGAGCGCGCGGCGCAATTCGGGCTGGAAAATGACGACCAGCGCGATGGCCAAGAAGACGGAAATGCTCCTTAAAAGCCAGCCGATGACCTCCAGGTTCAACAACTGGGAAACCAGCGTGAGCGTGAGAAAAACCAGAGCCAGACCGAGTAAAATACGCGCTCCGTGGGTTCCGCGCAGGTAGAGGTAGATGTAGTAGATGACCGCCGCGAGAATCACGATCTCGATGCCGGAGGTCCACTGCTCCTGCAGAAAAGCGGCGGCTTGCTCAAACATCGCCCAATATCGCCTCGGTCATCCGAAGTGCCTCCGTGTGGGGTTTGACGTCGTGGACGCGCAGAATGCGCGCTCCGCGCTCGCGGCAGAGCGAGGTGAGAGCGACGCCTGGCCAGAAGCGGTCATCCATCGCAGATGATCCCGCAAGCCAACCGAGAAAGGATTTGCGGGAGACGCCGACGAGGAGCGGACGCCCAAACTCAAGGAACGCGGAAAGCTCCGCCAGCAGCCTGCGATTGTGCTCGGGCGTTTTTCCAAATCCAATTCCTGGGTCGAGTGCGATGCGCATCGGGTCAATGCCGCACGCTACCGAGCGTTCGAGGGCCTGTCGAAAAAAATTCCCCACTTCCTCGACGACATCATCGTATGTCGGCGCGACTTGCATCGTGCGAGGCTCGCCCTGCATGTGCATGATGACTATTCCCGCCTTTGACAACGCCGCGAGCGCCGGCATTTCGGGATCCCCGCGCAGGCCGGTGACATCGTTGATGATGTCCGCTCCGGCATCCAACGCCGCCCGGGCCACAGCGGCCTTGGAGGTGTCGATGGATAACAAAACCTGACTTTCCCGTCGCAAGGCTTGAATGATCGGCAGCACGCGACGGATTTCCTCATCCGCCTCGACGCTCTGCGCGCCGGGACGCGTGGACTCGCCGCCAATATCGAGGATTTCGGCGCCCTCGGCCACCATTTGCAGACCGTGTGCCAAGGCAGCTTGGGGATTCAAAAACGAACCGCCATCCGAAAAGGAATCCGGCGTGGCATTGATGATGCCCATCACCCGTGCGCGCCGCGAGAGGTCGATTTCGCGATCGCGGATTTTCCAGATCACTTTTTGAGGCGGATGGAAGCGGAGCGGCCGTGGGCGTCGAGGCCCTCGATGGCGCTGAAGGTTTCAATGTGCGGCAGGGAGGCGCGCAGGGAGTCCTCGTCAAACATGACAACGCTTGTGCGGCGCTGGAACTGGTCTGCTGTGAGGCCGGCGAAGGACCGGCCAGCCCCGCCCGTGGGAAGCTCGTGACTCGGCCCCGCCAAAAAGTCGCCCCCGACAACTGGGGACAGGCCGCCGAGAAAGATCGCGCCCGAGGTGCGGAGTTGCAGGGCAATTTCGCCCGGCGCATCGGTGGCGATGGAGACATGCTCAGAGGCGTATTCATTCGCAATCCGAATGGCGGCCTCCATGTCCTCAACGAGGATGAGCTTCGTGTTTTTGAGTGCTTTGGCGAGTTCGGCGGGACGCTTGGAAAGCTTGGTCTGTTTTTCAACGGCCTTTTCGACACCAGTGAGAATTTTTTCGGAATCCGTGACCAGAATCGCCTGGCTGCCGTGGCCGTGCTCGGCCTGCGCCAAAAGATCGGCGGCGACCCAGTCGGGATTGGCTGTCTTGTCGGCGATCACAAGCACCTCGCTCGGGCCGGGCAAGAGGTCGATGGCGACTTTGCCGAAGACCTGACGCTTGGCCTCGACGACATAAGAATTGCCGGGGCCGAAAATTTTCTGCACGGGAAGAATTGTCTTCGTGCCATGCGCCAGTGCGGCGATGGCTTGGGCTCCGCCGACGCGATAAATCTCAGTCGCTCCGCAGCGGGAAAGAGCAGCCAGCAAGGCGGGATGAACTTTGCCATCAGGCCCGGCGGGAGTCACCGCAATGATCTCCGGCACACCCGCAGCCTCGGCGAGCGTGCAGGTCATGACAGCGGTGGATACCAGCGGCGCCGTGCCACCGGGAATATAAATGCCAACGCGCTGGAAAGGATCGAATCGTTCACCGGTGATCGCGCCCTGCCGGTTTTTCATAAACCAGCTCTTGCGCAGGCTGCGCTTGGCAAACGCCCTCACATTCGAGCGCGCGGCGTCGATCGCCTTGCGTGTTTCCGCCGGAAGCGCATTGCAAGCCTCGGCAATCTCCAAGGGAGTCACGGGAATCTGGTATGACGCGAGATCAGGCCCGCCGAATTTTTTCGTGTAACGGAGCAGGGCCTCGTCGCCTTCCTTGGCTACCGCGCCGAGGATTTCCTCCACCGTCGCGCGAACAGCGGGATCCGCTTCGTAGCAGCGTTTCAGCGATTCAATGCAGCGCCGGTAGGCTTTGTCTTTCGGACGGAGGATTTGCACCGGGCGCGGGTTATTTGATGTAAGCCAAGACGAAGGCGGTGATGAAAATATTCACCAAGGCCAGTTCGAAGAAGAAATACCAACCGAGCTTCATCAGTTGGTCGTAGCGGAAACGGGGAACCGTCCAACGCACCCAGATGAAGAGCACTAAAAGCGCGCTCACCTTGGCAAAGAACACGCCGATGTTGATGAGACCGAAAATGACGCCCGGCAGACCCGGCATCGAACCATCGGGGATCATCGGCAGGCTCCAGCCACCCAGGAAGAGTGTCACGATAACGCCCGAACCGGCGATCATGGCCGCGTATTCACCCAGGAAGAAGAGCGCGAAACCCATGCCGGAATACTCGGTGTGGTAGCCGCCGACGAGTTCCTGCTCGGCCTCGGGAAGATCGAACGGCGCGCGGTTGGTCTCCGCAAACATCGCAATCAGGAAAATGATGAACGAAATCAACATCGGGATCCAGATGAGCAGGCGGGACAAGGAAAAGCCGTTCACGAATGTGTCCAGCACGGCTTTGAAATCACCCGAGAGTAGCATTTCCCAAGTGAGGCCCTTGGCCCAGAAGGGAGCGACCATCCAGCCATTTTCGCGCTGCCAGTTCACGATGTCGGGCATGTTCAAGGTGCCGCAGAGCATGAAAACCGGGATCACCGAAAGCCCGAGTGCCAGCTCGTAGGAAATCATCTGCGAAGTGGAGCGGATGCCGCCGAGGAAGGGATATTTCGAGTTCGAGGCCCAGCCCGCGAGCACGATGCCGTAAACGCCAAGCGAGGAAACGGCGAAGACATAAAGCACGCCGATATTGATATCCGCAATCACCATCGGAACCCCGAAAAGCGAGCTTCCAAAGGGCAATACCGCCAACACCAGAATCGCCGGCACCATCGAAAGCTTCGGCGCTATGTAGTAGTAGAATTTGTTCACCTCGCGGGGGATGAAATTTTCCTTCAAGAGAAGCTTCAGCGCATCGGCGATCGGTTGGCCAAGGCCAAGAATCCGGATTTTTGTAAGCGGAATGCCGGTGCGATTCGGCCCGACGCGGTCCTGGATCCAAGCGCAGATTTTACGCTCGGCGTAAACCGTATAGGAAACCAAACCCAGAATCAGGCCAAGAAGGCCGAGCGTTTTTGCCAAAGAGGTCCACACAAGGAACGGCTCGGGCTTCATGAGAAAATTCAGTATCTCCATATTTAACAAGAGATCGATTTAACGAGATGCGGCGCGCCTGTCGAGCGGCAAGACGAAAAAGTCGCGCGCCTGGCAGGGCGTTTGGCTGGAGGCTCTGGAAGCAGCAAGAAAACTGGCTGAAAGAAAAAGATAGACAAAAAGGCACAGAAAAGCTGTGATAGTCTGGTGAAGAAGAAAACATCAGCTACAGAGGCCAAC
>JBILWM010000114.1:0-8126 GCA_044369905.1 Terrimicrobiaceae bacterium
CAAACCATGGATAAAACCATGCTAAACACCACCCCGCTGAACGAGGCTCAGCGGGAATCAGTGGCCGCCGCCTTGAACTCCATCCGCTCCTCGCTGGGCTTTCTCGTTGGGCTTCGCCCCAGCGACAAGCAACGCCTGTTAAAGATGGGTAATAAAAACCGCGCCTTCGTCGAAGACGCCATCAAAGCCGGAGTCAGCAACCCCTCCATGCTTCCACGCTCCATCGAGCCGGAGACATTGCAGGATAAACTGACACTCTTTGGCCAACTGCGAGAGGTTCAGTCCGATCTGCAGCAGGTCACAGAGCTGATCAACAACACCGTCACGGTGATGGGCAGCGAACTATATGAGGACGCGCGCCTCATCTACTCACTCACCAAGACCAAAGTCCAAGCCAGCGGCTTGAACACCACCTCCGCGTCGCTCTCCAAGCGCTTCGCAGGGCAAGGCCGCCGCTCCGCAGGCAAAACGGAAGACAAGGCACCGTTGATGCAGTAGCCGAAGATCCTCACGGATCAAAAGCAGATAGCCTGTCGGGATTCGCACTCCCGGCAGGTTATTTTTTTGCCTGAGTCGCGGACGGACTTGCCAAAACCCAACTCCCGAAAACCACCTCCATCAAGCCCAAAAGATGATTTTTCAAAAATCATGCTCCCCTATTCGGAGTGAATTAACCTCAGACTTAAACCGGTTTACCAATCGAGTGAATTGGTTCACATCAGACCTGAACCGGTTTACCAATCGGGTGAACTGGTTCACCTCAGACCTGAACCGGTTTACCAATCGAGTGAATTGGTTCACCTCAGACCTGAACCGGTTTACCAATCGAGTGAATTGGTTCACCTCAGACCTGAACCGGTTTACCAATCGGGCAAATTGGTTCACCTCCGCCCTGAACCGGTTTAAGAATCGGGCGAATTGGTTCACCTCCGACCTAAACAAGTTTACCGATCGAGTGAGTTGGTTCACCTCGGACCTAAACTGGTTTACCTTTCGGGTGAATTGGTTCAGCTCCGACCTAAACCGGTTTGATGCATGGAAAGACGCCTACCTTCAGGCGAAGGGATCGTAGCCGACGAGTTTGAAAATCCCGAGCATGGCCGCATAGAGCAAAACGGTGACCATGCTCGCGAGGCCCAGGCTGGCAAAAAAAGAGAACCGGCCCAGCAGCCAAGGGAGTGTGGCAAAGAGGCCGAGTGATGGGATGACAAACCAGAACACCTGCAGCGAGAAGGCGGCGATTTTCTGGGTGTCCTTGGTCTCCCAATAAATCCACAGCATTGAAATGAGGGAGAGCAAAGGCAGGGCGGCGAGAAGCGCTCCCCAGAAGCCCATGCGTTTCGTCGCTTCTGTGATGGCGACAATTATGAGGGCGCTCAAAACGACTTTTATCAAATAAGGCACGGCAGGAGGATTCACCAAGCAAGCCGCCGCTGCCAACCACCAAAAAAACGAGTCGGCTCAGCGCACCTCGACCTTGGTGCCCGCTTTCACAAGCTGGCAGAGGGTGAAGGCGTCCCAGTTGGCAAGGCGGATGCAGCCACTGCTTTCATTTCGTCCGATGCGGTCCGGCGTGTTCGTGCCGTGCATGCCGATGCTCGGGCGGTTGATTCCCATCCAGACGATTCCCACGGGGCTGTTCGGACCGGGAGGTAGCAGGAAGGCATTCTCGCTGCGGACTCCGCTTTCGAGCACGGATTTGTCCCAACGGAAATGCGGCAGCAGGATGTTGCTCGTGATTTTCCAACTGCCAAGCGGCACGGGGATTTTTGCAGAACCGGGGGTGCAGGGGAAACATGCCACGATACGGCCCTCCTCATAGACTTCGATTAATCGCTCGCTGCGGAGGAGCACAAGGGAGCGCTTGGGCTCCGGGGTTGGAGCCGGAGTGGGCTGCGGCGTTGGTGTTGGCGTTGGCGTTGGCGCGGGTATTTGCTCGATGGGCGAAGGCTGGATGGGCTTGGATAAATCATACGAGGCAGGAAGCGGAAGCGGAGGGGGCGGCGGAGGAAGGGTCGCTGCGACAACCGGCGACTTGCCTTTGGAAGCGCGCTCTTTTTCGAGGGCTTTGACATCCGAGAGCCGAAATTCCTTCACATCTGGAACACGAAGAACACTGCCAACAGCGGGCTCGGTGATGTGGGGATTCAACTCGACGAGAAACTTCTGGTCGCAATGAAAGCGTTCTGCAACGGCCTCCCAGAGCGTGCCGTATTTCAGAGACTTCAGCTTGGCCTGAGCGGAAGGCTCGGAGGACACAGGCCCCACCCATGCGGCATCATCTTCCGAAATCACATACTCCCGATACGGGGAAGCTACTGAGGAGACATCCAACATCGTGCCGCGAGGAACTCCCATGGAATCGCAGTAGCGGTCTGCCGCCTTCTGGGTGAACTCGCCACCGAGACCGTCGATTTTTCCAGGACGAAACCCAGCACGATCCAGAAAAACCTGCACGCGGGTGAGTTCGATGCGCTCGGGTGCGTCCGGCGGAGGGGCCTGCATTTTTGCGGCGGGCACTTCGACGGGCTCTGCACACAAACCAGGTATCGTCTGCAAGAGTGTGGCAAGAACGCAGGCAACGAATTTGCGAGGATCAAACATGCGCGGACTCAACACGAACCGTCAGCCTCTCATCAAGAGTGATATTTTTTGATTCTACAGGACGCTATCAGGCGACTTCGCCGACATAGATACGGTGGGCCGCGCGTTTTGCGCGTTCGTGCGATTTGGCCTCAAACTCCTCTGTTCGAAAACCTGCGCGTGAGAGGCTGGACAGGAACATGGGCTCCCGGTCAGCGGACCAGAAAGCGACGCGCCCACCCGGTCGGAGGGCTCGCCGAATCAGCGCGAGGCCTTTGCCGTTGTAGAGGCGCGAGTTTTTTGCCTGAACGAATGAAGTGGGGCCATTATCGACATCCAGGAGAATGGCATCGTAACGCGCTGGTCCGTTTTTAATGCAATCGAAGACATCACGGGTCATGACTTCCACGCGACGATCATCGAGCAGCTTGCCGTTCAGGTCCTGCAGAAACTCGCGATTCCAGGCAACAACCTCAGGCAGCAGCTCGGAAACCTGTGCCAACGCATTGGGGCCGGCAATTTCCAGAACGCGCCGCAGGCTGAATCCCAGGCCCAGACCTCCGATGAGGATGCTTGGACGATCAACCGGATAGCGGAATTTGCAGGCCACATCGGCCAGAAGGAGTTCTGAAACCGTGGAGTTCGACCCCATGAGCTGTCGGCCATTGAGTTTGAGAAAATATTCCCCATCGTGTTCATGAAGGGAAAAGCGGGCGCCGTCCGGAGTGCGGGTTTCGGCTAGGTTGCGAAAGGAAATCATGTCGGGCAACCTATTCGCATCTCTATGCATGTCACCCTTCGAATTCCTTGGAGACTCAGCCGAAGTGCGCTTGTCCCACAGCGCTAAACAGTGGCGTCGAGCAGGCCTGTTATAGCATCGCGAAATCTTTGAATCGTGAAGGGCTTGGAGAGGAACGCGGTGCGAGGAAGAACCGAAGCCTTCATCACAGCGCCGCTGTCCGGTGCTCCCGATATGAAGAGGACAGGTGTTTCAATACCACGGCGGCGGACTTGCTCGATAAAAGTGACGCCGCTCGTATAGGGGAATCGGTAGTCGCAAACGATGAGACCGATCTCGGGATCTGCCGCTGCGTCAAAGGCGCTTGATGTGTCGAGGTGATGGACCTGGCGTTGGCAATCCATGCTGGCGCAGAGGTCTTTCAATGTCTCAAGCACCATCGGGTCGTCATCAATCAGGAGAATGGGAGGAAGGGCGGATGTGGTCATGGGCTCGTGGGGTTAATGCATGAGGTCGAAATGTTCGCGCCCGCCAGAAGGTGCGGAGGCAACGAGTTTTTCTTCGAGAATCCGTGTGATGTGCTCGGCGGCATGGCCATCGCCGAAAACGCTGGAGCCTTTGGTCATGGCATCATAAGCGGCCGGATTGGTGAGCAGGTTTTCCGTTTCGCGGATAATGTCCTGAACATCGGTGCCGATAAGTCGGAGGGTTCCCGCCATGACGCCCTCGGGCCGCTCGGTTTCACGGCGCAGCACGAGGACCGGCTTGCCAAGAGCGGTGGCCTCCTCTTGAACGCCGCCGGAATCTGAAAGGACGAAACGGGATTGCCGCAAGGCGTTTAGAAATTCGTCGTGGTTGAGTGGTTCGCAGAGGGTAATGCCAGCGCGGTTTTCAAGCAGGGGTTTGACATTTTCGCGAACCGAGGGATTCGGATGCAGCGGGAAGAGAAAATGAATGCCATCATGGTTTTCGGCGAGGTGCTTGATGGCCAGAGCCACAGACCTCATGGGCGTGCCGATATTTTCGCGGCGGTGGCAGGTGACCAAAATCAAGGACTGGGCGTCATCGGGCACGCCATCCGGGAGGGTGGACGCATTGGAGTGGTGGATCATCCACTGCAAGGCATCCACAACGGTGTTTCCCGAAACGAAAATCGAATCCTCTGGGATGTTTTCAGCACGCAAGAGCGAGGCGGAAAAATCGGTGGGTGCGAAATGCCAGTTCGCCAGGCGGCTGAGCATGACGCGATTCAGCTCCTCGGGAAAAGGCGAGTAGCGATTGTGGGAACGCAATCCAGCCTCCACATGGCCGACAGGGATTTGATGGTAAAAGGCGCAAAGTCCTCCCACGAACGCGCTCGTGGTGTCGCCTTGCACAACAACACCGTCGATGCGGTTTCCGCTGAAAACCTGTCCGAGCGCCGTGCTGAGAGCGGCCGTGAGATCCCAGAGGCTCTGACGCGGCCGCATGACGCCGAGATCCAGATCGGGAGTGATGCCGAAACTTTGAAAGATCTGGGCCGTCATTTCGGCGTGTTGCGATGTGGAGATCGTGACCGGCCGAAGCAAATCTGAGGCTTGCAGGCTGCGAATCACGGGAGCCAGCTTGATGGCTTCGGGACGCGTGCCAACGATGACGGCTATGGTTTTTTGGGATGAAAGGGATGTCATACAGGGCTGAGTTGAAATTCAAATGGCATACCGGCGCAGCGTTCGCTGATTTCTTGAAGGTCGGCTTGCGCAAGGAGCCCGCTCATTCGGAAGGTTATTCCCGAGTCGCGGATCTGGTGGACGACCACTCCCGTGCGCTCGCTGAAGCCAGGGGCGAGGAGTTCCTCGGCTTCAAGACCGGACGGACTTTCCGCCGCGCTGGCGTTTGGGAGACCTGATATCTGGCGCAGTGCTTTGAGGATTTTGGCTTGTTTGACGAGGCCAAGTTGGACGAGAAGTCGATCCACCGGACCCGAAATGAGTCGCCGCATGTCGCGGATGCGCACGGCATGGTCGCGGGTCAACTCACCGCCATCCACAAAGTAGTCCATAAGCGCATCCTCGCCGAAGCGCAGGGCGGAAAGGTCGTGGTGCAACTTGGCGAAAGCCGTTGGCGTGTCGGCACAGAATGCCACCTCGGGCCCGAGAATCTCATTGATGCGCAAGCCCACATTAGGATGGATCGGATTGGTGATGCCTATCGTCCCGTCGCTGAGAGGAATGAGTCCGTGGAGTTCGCAGAACACGGGACCAAGCGCCTTGATGAGCGAGACGCTGATTGTGAGGCGCGAGAAATCCGCCTCGGAGACACCAAGGTCGCCCGCCACAAGACGGCGGACTTTTTCCGGCGAGATCAATCGCAAGCTGATCATGGCATCCGCCAGGGTGCGCGAGCGGCTCATCTGAAATTGCCGGACTCGGAGCCTGTCCCTCGCGTTGAGGTTTTCAAAATCCTCGCTGAGCGGATGACGGGGTTGGCCATCCAGAAGGCGTGCTGGATAAATCGAATTTCGAAGCGCCCAGAGATTCGAAGGGCGCAGAAGCCGGGCTTCGATCGGAGCGCCTGCTATTTCCGCAACAGCCTGGATGTCGTCCTCAGAGGGCGGTTCAGTAAAAGCGAAAGCCAGCGCACCATCCTCGCCGACTGTGGATGGCATGGCCCGGAAGCGCAGGGCTTGCGCCTCGGACCATCCGTCCAAGGACTCTGGAGATATTTCCTCCGGCGTGACAATTTCCGCTTTCAGGTGTGCAAAACGAGACCAGATGTCGAGAAACTGATCCTCGTCGATGAGTTGCATATCCAAGAGCGCACGCGGTGCGGAGAGACCTCGGTGTTTGCTGAGAATATCCTGCAATTCGGGACGGGAAATATAGCCTTCCTCGACGAGGAGATCCTCTACGGAGCGCGAGTATTCCTCCAACTCCGCCGCTCCTGGAAAGACATGGCTGGTTTTCGTCCAGGCAAGTGGCGTGTTGAAGAGGCGGTGCTGGACATAAAGCCAAGCGGCCCGGAATGTCGCGCCCATGTTGATGAAATTCACCACCGGATAGCGCGGAATTGCAAAGAGACCCTGGCGGAGACCATAGACATTGGACACGCAGGTCACCTTCTGGCCGACCCTGTAGACAAGGAGCGCGGTGCACACGAGAACGATGCGCCACAGCAGGCTGTCGGCCTCGAAAAGCGGCTTCACAAAAATCCAATTGCGGAAGTCTGTGTGCAGAACAGCGAACTCAAAGAGCACATAGCCCATCACGCAGTAGCCAGCGGCATTGATGCAATGCACTACCGGCGCGCGGCGGTCGCGGAGGAGTGTGTAGCGGACGGCGGCGGAGCCCCACCAACCGCCATGCTGCCATCCCTGAAAGGCTGTGCCGACAATCCAACGGGCCTTCTGCTTCACGGCATCGACAAAGCGCAGTGGGAAATTCTCACGAACGGCAACGCTCTCGGTGACCGTGCGCGTCGAGACGACTTCGCCTTCAGCATTTCGCGTTACGACTTCGCGCTCGACCGGATGGTCAATGAATCCGGCACGGAAACCCGAGCGGCAGAGTTCAAGGCCCACCATGTAGTCCTCTGCAAGTTGCCCCTCGCGGAATGGACCTGAAGCATTTTTTGAAGCTAAAAAATCGAGAGACTTGCGGGAGAAGGCCGTGCCGACACCGGCGGATGGCACGACGCCGCCAATCGCCTCGCGGGAATACATGTCCTTCACATGCCACTCGGCGAACTCATCGATATAGGAATTACCTACCCAGTAACGCCATGGATTGAGTTCCAGCGGAAAAACAGGAATCTGCCCCATGTCGAGAACCGAGGGCACATAGTGGTTGTAAACCTTCAGCGTGAGTGGGTGCATGACATCCTCCGCGTCGTGAAGGGCGATGATCTCATACTGCCTGCGGCCCGGAATCTCTCGTGCCTTCATCACCTCGAAAATAGCATTGAGGCAATCGGCCTTCGATGTCGGACCGGGGCGGCGAGTTACCGCCTTGTGGATGCGGGGAGAGATGCGAGTGAGTTCATCCACACAGCGGTTCGTCTCATCGTCATTCGGATAGACCCCGATGAAGATGTCATAGCGTTCGTAGATGAGGATCTTCCTGGCATAGTCGGCCATGCGGTTGATGATGCCTCCCTCCATCCATGCCGGGATGAAAATGGCGATGAGTTTTTCGGGTTCGTTTTTGAGCTTTTCGAGGGAGACCGGACGGGCATTGCGGTGGCCACGCAGGTAGCGCAGGAATTGCATATCAAAGAAGACATCATCGATCCCAAAAACGAGGAATCCGATGGCTGAGATATAGGCGAGAACGACAAATAATGTGTGCAGAGTGTCCATAGGAATTACCAGCGGAGGGAGAGTGAAACGGTGAGACGAAAATCCGAGTAGTTCGCGGCGGTGTCGCCGCGGGTGTTGTTGCTGTTGCGTCCGAGGTAGGAACCCAGAACATAATCAACACTCGTTGTCAGAACGGCTGCGCCGACAGGTGCCGTGACGAAGCGCATTCCAGGGCCCGCCTCGAAGTAGTTGTCGTAGTAGTTGCCCTTCGTATCCATCGTGAGGTTTTCGAGTCCGTAAATATCGACGGCAGCGGCCTTGCCGAATTGCATGATGCGGGCGCCTTGGCGGGACTGGCCATAGGCGAGGCAGTCCGGTAGGCGGCTGTAGTAGGCCGCATCGCCGCCGGCCTCAACAAACCAGTCGAACCGGAATCGCACCGGGGACCAGTTGTTGAGCGACCAGCGGGATGCTTGGCTGTTAGAGGGAAGTGTTGAAAGACCACCGGGGGATACGGCTTCAAGATCG
>JBILWM010000115.1:0-7944 GCA_044369905.1 Terrimicrobiaceae bacterium
GGCCTTCGCGGAGGCGGCAGCAGAGAAATGCTGACCACTGCCGGTTCAACCGCCGGATGCGGAAAACCGCATGTCCGGTGGTGTGGAAGGCTCACGGGGCGCAATCCCCGTGGGCCCATCCGATCCTGGGGATTATGAGGGCGCCGCTTTGCGGCTGAAATTTGGGTCATGCGAGGACGATGAACCCAATGTCACGCCGTAGCCGCGAAGCGCGTAGGCGGATCCATTCAAATGATTTTGCCACGAAGCGCGCTGCCGCGCGAACGAGGGGAGCACGGTCGTCTCTCCGACCCGTAGGCTCTACGAGAGCTGGAGGCGCCGACCGTGTAAGACACTGGCTTGACTAGCTCAACGAAGCGTGAGGCAAGCCCGCGCTTCGATCTTCAAAGTGTTGGGCTGCCGACTCGAATATCGTCGATGAGATATTTCACTTTCGTGACATCGTCGGGATTCTCGAAATCCAACGCGATCTCTGCCACATCGATAGGTTCACCCAAATTTACCTCCAATGGAAAATCTGCAAGAACCTGTTCATCATTCACGAAGATGGAGCATGTATCCGGAGTCTCGGCTTTTCCGTCGGTGTGGACCGCCACTTTGATGGTCGACCAGTCGTCTAATTTCTTTCGCGTGGATTTGAATTTTCCGTCCTCCACAGTGTGGAGCTGATTATTGCTGTGGTATGGAATCAGAACCCGCACAGGTTTATCCCATTGACCCTTTACATAGAAGTTAAGAAGTGATCGGAAGCCCGGCACGGTTTCACCCTCCACCTTGCATCGAAACTGATATTCAAAATCCTGCGCCATAGGCGGAAGCATGATTTTCAGTCGATTTGCTTGCGATGCTCCATTGCTGCGAATTTCAAGAACCTTGTTGCCTGGATTTTCAGAATCTTCGACCACTTCTATTCCAGGGCCATCCATTTTCGGATTTACAAAAATGGAAACATCCTTCGATTTTTGAAGGTCTTTTAAAACATTCTCCTGCTCGAAATCCAGATTGATCGGCAGAGTCAACTCCGCAGAGGCGGTGGCCATGGAAAGAATGGCGGCGGAGCATAGAATAGATAGGTTTTTTGGCGTCATGGGGTTTTATTTGTTTCTGGCGTTGGGTTGGGGTTGGTGGGAAGTGGGAAACACCGGCGAGGAGAAGGCAAGATTATTGGTCTATAAGTGCCATCTCTCGCATCCAACATAGGAAGCGGGTGGTTTCGTTGGCAACAAAAAATTCGGGGACTTTTGCCAAGTGGGCGCGTTTTTCTTGAAGGTTAATTGATGCAGTAAAACCACCCACTACTCCCGAGGTCTACTACTCGCGGCGGAGGCTGACGACGCAGGCGCGGAATTCGCCGGTGAGGTCGAGTTGCAGGGATTTGCCTTTGAGGGTTGTCGGGAGTCCTTGTTTTTCGGGCCAGGCCTCATCGATTTTCCATCCGCTTTCAGCGAGCGGGATTTGCGCGGACTTTGGAAATGCTTTGCCGAAGGTGTGGGCGACGAGCAGGGCGCGCTTGCCGTTTTTCGAGGTGCGCAGGACGGCCTGCCAGCCTTGCGGGTGACGCCAGCTTTTGCCGGTCTCACCGTGGAAGGTGGAGTGGCCATCGCGGATGATCGGATAGACGCGGCGGTAGAGTTCCATGGCGGATACGCTGAGCTTCCACTGCGCCGGTGAAAGGTCATGGACCTCGCCCGAAAGGCACATGCGGCCGAGAAAGGTGGCGGCGAGCGAGTAGGCAAGGCGCTGCGCGTTGTCGTTCTTGCGAAGCACCGCCCATACTTGCGACTGGCGGGGCAGGATGAGGCGCTGGAGGTTGGCGGCGATGATCGGGATCTCGAGGGTCTCGTGGGCGTCGGAGAATGATCCCATCGCGCAGAGGCCCATCATCGAGGGTTCGAGACGATGTCCGCCGGAAGAGCAATTCTCGATGACGAGATCGGGTAACTCCTCGCGCATCTTGCGGAAGAATTTCTGCATGCCTTCGAGGTGCTGACGCAGCCCTTCGCCGGGTGATTCGGCGCCATCGACGCCGAAGCCGATGGTCTCGTTGTAATCGACCTTCAGATAGCCGAGTCCGTTATCGCGCAGGAGATGGATCAGCTTTTTGGTGAGATAATCGAAGGTGAAGGGATCGCGGAAATCCCAGTAGTGGCGGCTACCAACCTGCAGCACCCGTCCATCGCGATGAAGGTGGTGATCGGTAAGCGAAAAGGCTTTTGATCCCGGATTACAAACCTCGAACTCGAACCAGATGCCGGGGATGAGTCCGTGGTCGCGGATCGCTTGGCAGGTTGCGGCGAGGCCATCGGGAAAGGCCTTGCGGTTGATGATCCAGTCGCCGTTCTGCTGGATGCCGCCGCCGGGCCGCTCGGCCCAGCCATCGTCGATGACGAGATACTTTGCCGGGGTTCCTTGGAGTCGTTTGGCAAGCGCGAGCAGATTTTCCTGCGTCGGATTTCCCCAACTCGTGCACCACTCGTTCACCACGATGGGCAGTTCGTTTTCAATCTTCGGCAAATTTGCGAGAGAGCCTTCCTGCGCGGAACTGAGCCGCTGCGCGAGTTGATCGATATCGCCCTTGATACAACCGATCGTGGCGACGGGCGTCTCGTAGGTTTCGCCTGCTTTCAAAGTTTTGAACCAATGCCCGAACTCGCGGTCGGCCTGACCGCCTGAGAGGGCGACGAAATCATCTTTGCGGAATACCTCCATTTGCCACGAGCCGGGAGTGGCAAGTTGTGCGCCCCAGAGCACGCCGGCCTCGCGATCCTCGAGCGCGACGAAGGGAAAAAATCCCCGCACCGGCATCGAGCCGACCTGTCCAAAGAGTTCGCAGGCGATGCCGTGACCGATCCATGAGCGCTCAAGTTGCAGGTCTTCGATGCCTTGCGTGTCGAGGCGGCCTTCAGCACTCCAAGTGGAGCGATAGCGATGCACGAGCAATCGATTCGGCGCGTCGTCATGAGCATAAGGTGTCATGCCGGCGAGCGAGAAACTGCTGAGCATTTCAAGGGTCACCGGTTTCTTGCCGGCATTGCGAACGCTCACTCGGCTGGAAAAAACCGGCACATTCCCCTGCCAGGAAAGTTGATGTTCGCAGCGCAGTCCCGAGGGATGCTGGAGCGTGGTGACGACGCTGGTGCCGCCGTTTTTCTTGTGGACCTTCTGACCGATGAATTCGAGAACGGCCGTCGAGTGCCCTGAGCGCATCGTGCGTCCTTGGGAAAAAGATCCGCCGTAGATGTCCTCCATGCACTTGAGCTGCACGAGTGAGTCCAGTGCCCACGCGCGCCTCGGTTGCCACATGGCCGGCAGGCCTGCGATCTCGACATCCGGCGGCAGAAACTCGCGGTGTTTCACCGGAGCGAGCGACTTGGGATGAAGCGAGAGCTGCGGCGCGCCCTTGCCTTCGGCGGGTGTGTCGAAGCGGATGATCGTGTCGCCGACGGTGAATTTGGAGAGGAGTTTGGTCATGGGAAAATAGGGCTATTGCCGGAGTGATTCTGTGGGAGTTTTACAGATGCAGTCAAAGGGTAAAGGCGAGATCAACGCGTCAAACGAGCAATTGCAAAAAGTGAATCGTATCATGCGGCTCTGGAAAGATTCTGCAGAGGCAAACCTCTGGGCGCTTTTCGAGAGGCTCATACTGGATGCCGGATTCGAAAAAGTGATGCAATGATTTGAAAGTCGAAGGTGAGGAATCCGCCATCAATGCCTGAAAGCGAATTCCATCCCCTGTGACAACCCTTTCAAGTGATCAATGCGTGCCGCCTTCCCAATGGACGCCCTCCTGCCAGGAATTGCCGCAGGCGCCGCCGCCGGAGTTGGCTTCGATCATCACATCCTGGCCTTCGGGAGTTAGCAGGGGGAGATAGAACTTGCTGATGCGCTGCGTGGATTTGGGCACATAGTGGCAGATGAAGGAGCGGCGGAAGCGGTCCTTGGAGCGGTTGGGGCCCGATCCGTGGATGGAACTGCCATTGAAAAACAGGGTGTCGCCCGCCTTCATGACGCAGGGAACCGCCTTCTTGCCTTTTGGCGTGGGAACGAAGTGCGTGGTGAAGGATTCAGCGGCATTGGCCTTCTCCGGGCAGGCAATCTCCTCCTCGGCTGTATCGGCGACGAGATACATGCCGCCATTTTCGGGATCGGCATTGTCGATCGCGGTCCATGCGGCCACGCAGGTTTGCGGCTCCACCAAGAGGTAAAAATTGTCCTGGTGCATCGCCTGGCCGCGTGAGCCCGGCGGCTTGTAGTAGAACATGCTCTGGGCCGCCAGCACATCGTCCTGCATGAGTTCTTGCAGGCAGGTCATGACGCCGGGATGGACCAGGTTCTTGCGCGAAAGGGCGTCGAAGCGGTGCGGGTGCATGACTCGTGGAAATTCCTTCAAGGGATCGCCACCGGATTCCTCCTTGGAAACGGGTTCGAAGTGGCCGGGAACCGGACCGTTCTCCGCGATGCGGGCGAAGGTGGATTTGATTTCCTCGACTTCTGCTTCGGAAAAGAGGCCGCGTGCGACCGCGTAACCGTGCTGCGCGAACGAGGCTTTCATTTCATCCAAATCAACGGAGGCGGGGAGTGATGGAGAGGTGGTGGTGCTCATAGGACTGCCAGACTCGTTTTAATTCCGGAAAATGACAATGGACGAACTTTCCAAAAAGATGGACTATCTTACCGTTCATGAAAGCCAAGACAAAGGGGTTCCCAGGCCAGATCATTCATTTTCTACCTGCCAATTTGCTCAGCCATGTCGGCCGACATCCGCTCGGTGTCGGTCTGCATATCAAATGTCTCGGATGGTATCCCAAGGCGCATTCGCATGGGATCAGCAGGCCTCACGGGCTTGATGAATCCATTTTGATCTTTTGCACCAGAGGAAAAGGCTGGGCCGAAATTGATGGACGCCGATTCGCCGTCGGGGCCGGTGATTTGCTTTTCATCCCAGCGAACAAACCGCATGCCTACGGAGTCGATGATCATGATCCTTGGTCGATCCATTGGGCGCACTTCGCGGGAACGGCTGCGGCCTCCTACGCGAGCCTGCTGCCAGCCCGCGAATATGTGCTCTCGATCACGAGCGCTGATGCCAAAGAAATCGCACGCATGTTTCGGGAATCCTATAGATTGGCATCCACCGGCCACACCGAGCGCACGCTGCTGCTTGTGTCCCACATTCTGAGATATGTGCTGGGGCTTCTGTTTTTTCAGACTGGCAGAAGCCTGGGAGGTGCCTCACGCGCTATCGCGCACGATTTGACGAAGAGCATTGAATTCATGCGCGCCAATGTCGCGCGATCACTCACCCTTCAGGAACTCTCGCGGCACGCCGGACTCTCGCCGACCCGTTACTCCGCGCTCTTTCGCGAGCAGACTGGCTCCTCTCCTGTCGAACATCACATCCGCCTGCGCATGCAAGCTGCATGCCACCTTCTCGACACCACGGCACTCAGCATCAAGGAAGTGGCGGCCAAACTCGGCTACGATGATCCGTATTACTTTTCTCGCCTTTTCCAGAAAACCCTCGACTGCTCGCCGCTGGCCTACCGGCGATCAGTGAAAGGCTGATCTCAACTTCGCGCAAATTCGGTTTTCAGCGCGAATGATTGCAACACACCGCTCCAAAGTCGCAGCCGATAGATCGGGCGGAATTCCGAATCGACGAGATGCTCGGCTGTGTCGGCGCGTTCGGCCCATGGGGCCTTGATGCGCATCTTGCCCGAAGTCCATTCCTGGCCGCTGCCGGTGAATGGATGGCGGCTTTGCAGAAAGAACACCACGCGGCCTTCGCGTTCGAGTTCGCCTTCATCCTCGACGGTCCAGCCTTCGAGATCCGGAGACGAAATGCTCCGGCGGCAACGCGTCATCGAGCCTTTCCACACTGGCGCGAGGTCGATGCTGGCGCGGAAACTGGTTTCATCGCCCTGCGCTTCAGGGATGAGCGGAATATCGGATAGCATCTGCTCGACCGTGGTGATGCCATCAAAGCTCGGTGCCAGCGTGTTGTGGTTCTCGGTGCGCTTGAGCAGTGGCACGCGCGGGTCGTCGTAGCGGACCATGCCGCGATCGACGAAGGCGGCTTCGCCATCGACTTCGGCATGAAAGCCACCCTTGTCGAAGTGGGTGTGGCTGGGCCGCGCCTTGGATCCTACGAAGACCATGCGTAGTGAACGATTCCCCGCCCTGCGATAACTCGAAGTCAGTCCGGTTTTCGGCAGGAGCAAAAAGGTCGCCGCCACAGATTCCGGCTCCGTGAGATGATCGGGGCCGAGCAGGAAGGAAAAGATTCCGGTGCCGACATAATGCTGTGAGTAGGTGTAGGGACGATCCGAGAGCAATGACGCGGCGGCCATCTTTTCGTAGATCGAGCCGGGGAAAAGCGCGGCAAGGATTGGGTAGGTGTCGGTGTTGGGATGTTCGCTGGCGCAATCGCTGTCGGGCACATGGAGACCGGGTTTGGTCTGCGCAAGTGCCGAGAGATAATCCGGCACTTTTGCAAACGCACTTGGCAACAAATCGCGGACATCGATCCCTCGCGCATTGGCGTAAGCCATCAAGGGCGGAATGACCGTTTCCAAGGTCAGGAAGAGATACATCGGCCCCTCATCCATGCCGCCATCGGGCTGCAGGTAGCGGTCCATTCCTTCGCGCAGATGGGCCACGGCACGCTCGACATACCCTGCATCGAAGTATGGCCATTCCTTTTCCAGCATCAGGCCCCCAAAGATTCGAGCGCGGCAGAACCATGGGCCTTGGTTGATGCGGTGGACATATTCGAACTTCGCCATGTCACGCTCGATTACGGCGAGTCCGCGATCCCAAAGCATCGTGGTGCCGAGTGTCTGGGCACGATCGGTCAGCGCGCCATCGAGCAAGTCCATGAGGAGCGAGACCGAGGTGGTCATCATTTCTTCGATGAAACAACGCTGGTCGAAAGTAGAACCGGTCACCCGCATCTCGGCCGAGCAGGTCCATGACTTCAGATGCAGCATGCTCATGAGATAGCGCAGGGCGTGTCGGATCATCGCCCGGTCTTCATTCACAAGGCCAACAACAGCGAGACGCAGGGCGTCGTAGTAAAAGCCTGTGCGCCCCCGCTCCGATTCGCGCACAAAGCGTTCGTCGGAAAATGGCGCGTAATCGCTGAGGAAGAGTTCCTCCTCCGGGTTGCGCTCCATCGCCTTGCGCGCGGCCGCTTCCAGACGGGCGAAGTGCTCGCGCCAGAACGGGAGGTTCTTCTTCGCGCGGAGAGCGTCGATTTGATCGCGTTTTATCAAAAGCCCGCGCCGGAACTCGAGCGTGCCCCATTCGGCCTCGGGCTTGATCAGCCCCGACCATTCGGCACTCCAGCGCACTTTGTTGCGTTGAACATCGGCCGCGAGACGGCTGTTGCGAAGGGCGAACCAAATGAGCTTCACATCCTGCGAGCATGCTTCGCGGGCGATGAACTCGACCCGCAAGGCCACCGTGCGGTCCTTGGGAACGCTGCGCACGATTTCCTGCCGCGAATTGCTTCCCTCCACGGAATCGGCGAGAGTTTTCCACTCACCGCCGGCACCCTTGCACATGAAGCGCACCGACACACCGACCGGAAAAGTGAGACAGAAAACCAGTTCCTCGTATTCGCCGCATGGTAGCGCGAGCGGCATTTCCAATCCGCCCGCAACCTCACCGATCGGGCAGGCATCCCATTTGACATACACGCTGTCCCAGTTGATTTCGCTGCGGAAACCAACACCGGCAGCGGGCACCAGCGCGAAATCCATCTGACGCGACAGCCAGGGATCTTGGAACGGCGCGAAGAGCGCCTCGGATTCAGTGAGCCAGGGCGTTTGGCTGGATTGGTCATAGAAGGGGACGCGTGTTGAGGATGAGGTTGAGGGCTTCTCTGCGGTGGCGGTGGTAAAATTCGAAGAAGGCGGACAGAGGTTCTCCTTGTTTGAATGG
>JBILWM010000036.1:0-25636 GCA_044369905.1 Terrimicrobiaceae bacterium
GGATCACAAGGAAGCATACTCAGAAATCCTTAAACCACTTCAAAAAATCGGGACCCGCAGACCCGCTTGAAATCAAGATCATCCAGGCCGGGTAGTCGTTTTTCTGCTCACTATGGGATGGTAGTGGTCTGAAAAATAGATTTCGGCGCGTAGCGTAAATTAAGGGCAAGTTTTTTGATGAGAAGCAATGCCTTGCTCCTTTTACGACCGAGACAGCCGTGCAACCTCTTTTAAACTCACTTGCACTCGCGGGTCATTTCTTTGAGGACGAGGTCGAGGGGGGTGCCGGTTTGGGGGGCGAATTGCTGGCGCATGATTTCGACGGTGCGAAGGGCGCGGGATTTTTGGCCTTTTTCTATGAGGGCGCTGACGAAGGGGAGGCCGACTTCTTTTACGAAATTGCCGCCGCCTGTTTTTCCGATGGTGCGGAGTTGGGAGTGGAAGACGAGGGCGGCTTGGTCGATACCTTCGGTGGCGAGGGCCTCGCGGACGCGGGAGGCGGCGGCTTCGCAGCTGAGATCGGCGCGCTTACCGAGGTTTTGCGAGAGGATGCGCTGCTCGGCGGCTGTGGCTTGGGCGGAATTTCCACTCTGGCGCAGAAGGGCGGCGACGGCTTTTTGATGGACGACTTTGGAGTCGGGGTCGCGGGAGAGGGCTTTGGCGGCCTGTTCGTGGACGCGGATGCGGCGCTCGAGGGGGGCGCCGGATGTCTCCAGAAAATCAGTCCATCGCATCCAGGCGTCGGGATTTTGCGGGCAGGTGCGTGTGGCATTTTCGAGCGCGGCGGCGGCGCGGGCGGTGTCGCCGGATTTCATAAAAATGCGCGCCATAGCGAGGTCGTTCGTTGAGGCGAGGAATGCGGGGGTGCTGCGGAAGCGGGCGGCGAGTTGGCGGAGGTCGTGGTCGCTCACGGGTTCCCATGTGCGGGGATCGAAGGCGATGCCGGTGACGAGGTTCTGCTCGGGATCGCGGCCGCAATCGAGTTCCCATTTGTTCGGAGCGCCCATGTATCCGAACCAGGCGTGGCCACCGTTGCTGCCTTGGCCATTAAAGAGAACGGTGGGGAGGCCGAGTGCCTTGCCGGTGTAGGCGGCGAAGTAGGCCTGGTCGATGCAGATGCCGCCGTTTTTTTGGATGGCAGCGAAGGTGTAGGGGCTCTGAGTCCAAAAGAAGCGCCCTTGTTTGATGCGGTCTTCGCGGTAGCGGATCGATCTGAAGGCACGGCCGAAGACTCCGACATGGAACGAAATTTTTTCTTGGGCCCAGGCGGTCTCGGAGGGCGGCAGGAAGGCATCGACGACGAAGGTGAGTTGCCCTGCGGTGAAGCGGCGCAGGTTGAGGAGGAGGCGACCGCGCTCATTGGCATCCACCCAACGGTGGAATTGCTCTGCGGCGGATGGGATGTCCCTCGGCACCAGATCGGGACGAACCTGCTGGTGGGGCCAGTGGGGAGGGAGCGCAGAGTCGTTCACCACGGCGATGGCGATGGCCAGGTCGGCATATTCGCGCCATTTCGAGGGATGCGCCTCATGGATGGAGCGGAGGTTTTTCAAGACGAGCGGGGCGAAATCCCGCGAGTCCCATGTGGAGAGGAAGGAGCGCAGAATCTCGGGATCGGCCATGATCGCGGAGGTGAGTGGTGTGCCGGCAATGTCGCCGAGCTGGCCAGCTGTGGAGGGTGCACCCGGAGGGAGAAGCTTTTCGGAAACGGCCTGGCGCACATTGGACGCAGTGGTCAATGCGGCGACCTCATCCGGGCGTAGCGGTGCGGCATCCGGTGGAGGCACGACTCCCGGCGGACAGAGGATGATTTCACCCGATCCGCTGCGGCGGAGGAAGTGGCGCTGCATGAGAGCGCGCTCCTCGGATGCGACATCCCTCGAAAGCAGATCGCACCAGCGCCAGAGGTCCATCCATTGAACAAAGGCTGGGTTCTTTGCGGAGGAGACGTTTTTTTCAGGGCTGTAGGAGAGGGTCAGTGCGCTTTCGAGTTCCTTAAGCGATGCGGCGAATCCCTGCCCGAGCACCTTGCGGCGGTCTTCCGCCGTGGGCTCCACTGCGGGATCGAACGCGCGGGCGGCGGGAATCGCGAAAAGAACGGAAAAAACCGCCAGACAGAGAGCCCGACTGACTCGGCGGGTTGGAATTTTTAAAGGATCAAACACGCTTGGGCGCCGGGGCCGTGGACGCCTTGGATGAGGATGCCTTCGACATCGGCCGTCTTGGATGGACCCGTCACCCAGATGATGTTGGGATCGTCCGGCATGGCAGCGAGGGCATCGGCAATGGTGCGGTGAATCTCGGCGCGGCTTACCAAGGCGATGTGGTGCCATGGGGCAAGTGCGGCAAGGCGGTCGGGAGTCGATTCGTCGCTGAGAATGATGGAGCCGGATTCCGCAATGGCTCCGGCGGCGGGCGTGAAAGCGGCGTCGATCTCGTTGACCCGGGCACGGGTGTATTCGGAGGTGACTTCACAGAATTCCGAACAGAGCGAGGCGAGGCGGGTCAGCGGGGCTGGAATGTAGACGGTGCGGACGCCTTGGCTGCGAAGCCAAGCGGAGCAGGACTCCATGTCGGTGAAGCATTTTGTGCCGGTGGCTTCGGCCCGTTTCTGGAAGAGGGCGATGGAGTCCGCCTCGGCGGCGAGCCAGTGCGGCTCGGCAACATCTTTTGAGAAAACAGGGCGGGCTGTGCGTTCGGGCAACGGGGTGAGGGCAGCACGGACGCTGGAGAAGATTTGTTCGCGGGCGGTGCTCATTTTTTACGGCGGTCTTTCATCCAGGAGCGGAACTCGCCGCCGCGCCACTCGGGGAGCGTGCGGGTTTTCAGCCAGGGTTGCAGGTAGGGAAGCGGAAGTTTTTCCAGAGGGACGAGGTTCATGACCTTGTTGCTCTTCATCGCGAAGCGCCAGAGCATCGGGCTGGAGGCCAGTTTGGCAAATGCGCCCATAGGTGGCGTGCCAGGCGAAGGAGCATGCTCCTCGTGACCGCGATTACGGAGCTTGAGGAGCAGGTCGGGAATAGGGATATCCACCGGACAGACTTCATTGCAGGCACCGCAGAGGCTGGAGGCCTTTGGCAGATCGGCGAGTTGTTTGAAGTTTTTTCCAGCGAGGAGGGGCGAGAGAACGGCTCCCACCGGGCCTGGATAAACGCTGCGGTAGGCATGACCGGACGCTTGGCGGTAAACGGGACAAACATTCAAACAGGCTCCGCAGCGGATGCAGCGCAGGATTTCGCGGCAGTCGGAGGCAAGAATCTGCGAGCGCTGGTTGTCCACAAAGATCACATGCATTTCCTGCGGGCCGGAGGGCCGGTCGGTGCGGGCGGGGCCATTGATGAACTCGGTGTAAACGGTGAGTTGCTGGCCGGTGGCGGAGCGGCCGAGAAGGTTCAGAAGAACGGCGAGTTCGGCATCCGAGGGGATGACTTTTTCGATTCCCACTAGGGCGATGTGGATTTTCGGCGCGGCGAGGCAGAAGCGGGAATTACCCTCGTTGGTCACCAGCACGAGGCGACCGCTCTCGGCGGAGACGAAGTTCGCGCCGGTGATACCGGCATCCGCTTGCAGGTATTTGTCCCGCATGAAAACGCGGGCCCGGCGGGTGATTGTTTCCGGGTCGTCGTTGTAGTCGCCGAGGCCTTCGCGCTCGAAGCTCTTCGCGATATCTCGCCGGTTTTTATGGATGATCGGCTTGACGATGTGGCTGGGGTGGTCGCCATCGATTTGAATGATGTATTCGCCGAGGTCGGTCTCGACGGACTCGATGCCCACGGAGCCGAGGTGGTCGTTCAGATGAATCTCCTCGGAGATCATACTCTTCGACTTCACGACCTTTTTGGCGCCGGCTTTCTGAAGAATATCCGACACGGCGCGGCAGGCGTCCTCCGCTGTGACGGCGTAGTGGACATGGGCGCCCTGGCGTTTGAGGCTTTGCTCGGCCTGCTCTAGGTAGGTATCGAGGTGCTCGATCGCGTGCTGGCGGATCTGGCCGGCGAGGCGCCGGAGATCGTCGGGGGCTGAGTAGTCCGTGCCGAGAACGGTGTAGCGCTTCTCCGTGCCGGCGGCGCTGTTGCTACGGACGGCTTGTTGCACGCCCCGGTCGAGGCGGCGGGCGAAGAGTTCGACTTTTTGTTCAGCCATGACGGTGGAGGGCGGTTTGGAGGATTTGCACGAAATGGAGGGTTTTTACCGGCTGCCCGCCGCGATCGGCTAGGCCGCCGAGGTGCATGAGGCAGCTCATGTCTCCGGAGACTATAAAGTCGGGATTGGACGCTGTCATGTGCTCAAGTTTCAAACATCCCATAGATGAGGAAACATGCGGAAAGCTTACAGAGAATGTGCCACCGAAGCCGCAGCACTGCTCAGCCTCGCCGAAGGGAATCACCTCGAGGCCGTCGATGGACTGGAGGAGCTTCAGAGCTGCCTCGCCGCTGCCGGTGCCGCGCGTGTGGCAGGCTCGGTGAAAGGCGATACGGGCTGGAAAGCGACCGGGCCATTTTTCTATGCCCAGGCCATTCACGAGGAAATCGGCAAGCTCCCAAGTGCGGTTGGCGAGTTTTTGCACAGTCGGGAGGTCTTTTTCCTTCTCGAATTCAAGCGGGGCGCCGTGGAAGAGCATCGCGGCACAGGAACCGGATGGCACGATGACCGGCTTGTCCCCTTCGAAAACGCGTGTGGTGTGACGCATGACCTCGCGCGAGGCCGGCCAGTCGCCGCAGTTGAAGGCCGGCTGACCGCAGCAGGTCTGATTCTCTGGGAATTCGACTTCGCAGCCGGCATGTTCGAGCACTTCGACGGTCGCTTTTGCTACATCGTCGAAAAAGGCGTCGCAGAGGCAGGTGGCCATAAGCTGAACGGTGCGACCGTTGGGACGGGAGGGGCTTTGTGTCATGAAAGTGCGGATTGGATTTGGAGGAAACGCTGGACCTTCTCAGACCATGTTACGCTGCGAACAGGCTCGTGGATTTGAGGATTGCAGGAATTGCGCAAAATTTCGCGTCCCTCAGCGAGGGATTTGATTTCTGCGGTGGCGATGAGCTGGGCGATGATGTTGCCCGAAGCCGTCGCCTCGACGGGGCCTGCTTCCACGCGGAGACCGGTGGCGTCGGCGGTCATTTGATTGAGCAATGCATTGCGGCAACCTCCACCGACGACTTGAAGGGTGTCCGGCAGATTCGGAATCATGTTTTTCAACCTCTGAATCATGAGGCTGTATTTGACGGCGAGGCTCTCCAGGATGACGCGGATGATTTCGGCCTTGGATGCCGGAGTGGGTTGGTTCGTTTTTTTGATCCAGTCCAAGATGGCCTGAGGCATGTCGCAGGGTTTGCCAAACTCTGGCGCATCAGGGTCGATCAATGCCGCAGCGTTGGCGTTTCGAGCCATCTCCACCATTTCGCTATATTCTATCGCATGACCCTGTCCGGCCCAGACGCGGCGGCATTCCTGGAGGAGCCACATGCCTGCGATATTCGTCAGGAAGCGCGTAGTGCCTTCGAGGCCTTGTTCGTTGGAAAATTTTGCGTCGAATGCTTCTTGGCTGAGGACCGGCGCGGCGAGCTCGATTCCCAAAAGCGACCATGTGCCGGAGCTCAAAAAGAGAGGGTTCGAGCGCGATGGCACGCCAGCCACGGCCGACGCGGTGTCGTGGCTTCCGCAGGTAGTGACTTTGACGCCCCTCAGACCGGTTGCGGCGGCGAGCGCCTCGGGGAGTTCGCCAAGGATGACGCCCGGTTCGGTGATTTTTCCTAAGATCTGCCTGGGGATTCCAAGGGTCTCTGCAAGTTCGGCATCCCATTCAGCCGTGCCCGCGCGAAGGAGGCCGGATGTGCTCGCGATGGTCCGCTCGATGGCCCTCACGCCACAAAGCCGGTAATTCAAGTAATCCGGCATGAAAAGCAGGCTCTGCGCTTTTTTTAATGCCTGCGGCGTCAACCTCGACTCGGCCATGAGCTGGTAGATCGTATTAAAAAACAGCGGCTGAATCCCCGTGCGGCTCCAAATTTTTTCTTCGCCGACGAGGCGGGCGGCTTCAGGAATCATGCCATCCGTGCGGGAATCCCGATACATCCAAGGTTCATTAAGAGCCGCGCCATCCGGCCCGATCAAGGCGTAATCCACTCCCCAGGTATCAACAGCCACGGAGACGATATCCCCTCCGAAGCGCGCGCCGGCAGCAGCTAGGCCCTGTGTGATTTCCTTGAAAAGCCCCTCAGCATCCCAATGCCAGCCGTCAGCCGTTTGCAGGCCACTGTTCGGAAATCGCGCTGCCTCCTCGATTTCGAGTCGGGATCCATCGAAATGCCCAGCCATCACACGCCCACCTGAAGCACCCAGATCGACTGCCAGAAAGGTTTTACGGGCGGCACTCATTCTGCCACCTCCAAGCGCACGCCCTGCGAAACGACAGCATCGCGCACATCATCTTGCGGGGGAAAATCAGTGATCCAAAAATCCACATCGGAATTCTTGGCGAAGAAAAAACTCGAGGACAAGTCGGCTTTTGTGTGATCGGCCAAAAGAACCACCTCCGGGGTCCTTAAAACAACCTGCCTTTTGAGTTGGGCCTGCTCCTCGGTGGCGTCGCTGAGCCCGAGCGAGGGGTCGAGTCCACGGCAGGAAATGAAAGCCGCATCGATACGGTGCATTTCGAGACCCTGCATAGCCGCCCAGCCAGTGCAGGAGAGCGAAGCCTGCGCCAAGCGACCGCCGAGGAGACACACGGAAATGTGATTTTTTTCTGCCAGAGAAAGGGCGGCTTGGAGCGAGTTCGTGATCACCGTGAGCGGCTTGTCGGGAAGAATCGCGGCCAATTGAAGGACGGTTGTGCTGGCATCAAAATAAACCGTGCTTCCCTCGGCCACGCGGGCCAGCGCGGCGCGGGCGATGCGCGCCTTTGCGGATGCATTCTGCGCCATGCGCTCGCGCATCGGGAACTCCCGCCGGCTCACATCCAATCGCAAAGCCCCGCCATGCGTGCGCACGAGTTGACCATCCGTTTCCAGACGCTCGAAATCACGGCGCACGGTTTCTTCGGTGACGCCAAGTTCGGCGGCGACCTCGGCGGTTCGCACGCTGCCTCGGGCGTTCAGACATTCGATCAATTTGCGATGGCGTTCCAGAGCGAGCATTGGCTTTTTCTTTGTTTAGATCATTTTTTATTCGACAAACAATAAAAAACCAACAAAAACAAAACCGATGCCAACAACAAACCCCACCCCAACCACCATGAAACATGTCACCATGCACTGGAATCCCGCCGACCCCGTCGCGCCGAATTCCGTGGAAGAACTCATTCACCGCTCGAACTGCCTCGGCACCGACCAGCGAATCACCAACACCGGCGGAGGCAACACCTCGTCCAAGATTTCCGAAAAAGACCCGCTGACCGGCGAAATGGTCGAAGTGATGTGGGTGAAAGGCTCAGGCGGCGACCTGCGGACCTCAAAGAAAGAAAACTTCTCCTCCCTCTACCAATCCAAACTCCTCGACCTCCAGCGCGTGTATGCAGCCCGCGCCGAGAAGGGCCTGAAGTCGCCCGCCGAAGACGAAATGGTCGGCATGTTCTCGCATTGCACCTTCAACCTGAATCCCCGCCCCTCCTCGATCGACACGCCGCTCCACAGCTTCATCCCGCACGCCCATGTGGACCACACGCACCCGAACGCCGCCATTTCCGTGGCCGCCTGCGCGAAGAGCATCGAGGTGACAAAGGAAATCTACGGCGACGAGGTCGTGCACATTCCTTGGATGCGCCCCGGCTTCGAACTCGGACTCGCCATGCAGGAAGCCTGCAAAAATCATCCCCAAGCCAAAGGCTTCATCATGGGCCAGCACGGCCTCATCAACTGGGGAAAAACCGGCCGCGAGTGCTATGAACTCACTCTGGAGCTCATCGAAAAAGCCGCCGAGCATATTGAGAAAAAGCAGACTGAACGAGGCGGCGAGGCTGCCATTTTCGGCGGAGCCGTCCAAGCCGCCCTGCCCGAGGAGAAGCGCCTCGAGGTCTTTGCCGCCCTCCTGCCATGGCTTCGCGGTCAAGTGAGCCAAAAGAAACGCTTCATCGCCACCATTCAGGACGATGAAAAAATCCTGCGCTTTGTGAACTCGAAGGACGCCCCGCGCCTTGCGGAGCTTGGCACCAGCTGCCCAGACCATTTTCTTCGCACGAAGATCAAGCCACTCTACATCGGCACCGCGCCGAAGGCGGACACGCCTGTGGAGGAGATCGTCGCCTCGCTGAAAACTCAACTCGCCGCCGGACTCGAGAAATACCGCGCCGACTACGCCGCGTATTACAATGCCTGCAAGCGGGCCGATTCCCCAGCCATGCGCGACCCGAACCCCACCGTCATTCTCATCGCCGGACTCGGCATGGTGGCGTTTGGAAAAGACAAATCGGAATCCCGCGTCACGGCAGAATTCTACAACTGCGCGGTCGAAGTCATGCGCGGCGCCGAGGCTATCGGTGGTTACATTTCGCTTCCGGCCCAAGAAGCCTTCGACATCGAATACTGGGCTCTTGAGGAGGCCAAACTTCGACGCATGCCCGCTGACAAGGAACTCGCCGGCCGCGTTGTCATAGTGATCGGTGCCGGCAGTGGCATCGGCCGCGAAACCGCTATGCGCTTGGTTCGCGAGGGTGCGCACATCGTCTGCGTCGATCTCAACCAAGCTGCGGCACAAGCCACGGCGGATGAAATCCTCGCCAAAACCGGACTCGGAATCGGTGTTGCCGGAACCGGCATCTCAGGCTGCGGATCGGCCATCGGCCTGCAGGCGGATGTCACCAAGCGCGAAAGCATCCGCGCCATGCTGAATCAGGTCATCCTCGCCTACGGTGGATTCGATTCGATAGCCGTCACAGCCGGCATTTTTGTGCCGAGCGACACGAGCGGTCACATCCCCGACGACAAGTGGGCACTCACCTTCAATATCAATGTCACCGGCAGCTACCTCGTTGCCGACGAGGCCTCGAAGGACTTCAAAGCCCAAGGCCTACGCGGTTCGATGGTTCTCACAACGAGTGCCAACGCCGCCGTCGCCAAAAAAGGCAGCGTCGCCTACGACACCTCAAAGGCTGCAGCGAACCACCTCGTGCGTGAACTCGCCATGGAACTCGCCCCGCTCGTGCGCGTCAACGGCGTCGCCCCAGCCACAGTTGTTCAAGGCAGCGCCATGTTCCCGCGCGACCGCGTCATCGGCTCGCTCGCAAAATATGGCATTCCCTACACGGACGATGAAGCCACCGAGTCGCTCACGACCAAGCTCGCGCAGTTCTATGCCGACCGCACACTCACCCGCTCGCCGATCACCCCGGCCGACCAGGCGGAAGCCTACTTCCTCCTCATCGCCGATAGACTCTCCAAAACAACCGGACAGATCGTGACGGTGGATGGCGGTCTGCACGAAGCGTTCCTGCGTTAATCCCAAGGAAAAATCCCAACTCAAAAAGGCAGGGCAGCGATGCCCTGCCTTTTTCGCATCCCGATGATCAGTGTGGCGCACCTGCACGCGGTTGCGTTAGTTTTTAAAAATAATCATGTCTAAACCTGCCAAGCTTCCCTTCCCGCAACTGGTGCGGGCCTTCTGGAGTCCCTATCTGCGTTTGCTCGGCTACATGAAGCCCTACAGGAAGCGGTTTTTTCTGGGTATTCTCTTTGGCGTGCTCGCTGGTATCGTGAGCGGATCGTTGACACTGGTCATCCTGAAGGCCGGGGAATCCATCGGCGTCAAAGTCGACAAATCAGCCCTTGTCCCGGGGGCGATCTCGAACGACGGCCCTGGCATCGAGGGGGTGATCTGGATAAGCCTGCTCATCCCGCTGGTTATGGTTCTGCGCGGTCTTTTTTCCTACCTGAATGTCTATTATCTTGCGTGGGTCAGCCTGCGTGTTCTGCGCGACATCCGCACCCAGCTTTTCTCTCATCTGATGTCGCAGTCGCTCGATTTTTTTAATCGGGAAAAGGCCGGCAAGCTCATGTCGCGGGTCATGAGTGACACACGCGTCACGCAGAACGCCCTGACCTCGATTTCGGGTGATATCATCAAGGATCCGATTGCTATCCTTACGCAAGTTGGCGTGCTTGTGGCGATCGATTGGAAGTTCAGCCTGACCACGCTGGTGCTTTTTCCGCTCTGTATTTTTCCCGTCGTTTTCTTCGGACGCAAAGTTCGCCTGGCGGGCAAGGCCGAGGAAAAAGAAGCGGCGCAAATGTCGATCATCCTCCAAGAAACTTTTGCAGGCGTCAGGGTCATCAAAAGCTTTGCCCGCGAGGACTACCAGACCGCGCAATTTGCGAAGTCCAGCGACACCCAATGCCGCAACAGCCTTCGAGTGCGCAGAAGTTCCGACATCGTCCAGCCCCTCATCGAATCCGTCGCAGCCTTCGGGGTCGTTTTGGCTATGATCTATGTCTACTATTACGACATCAGTTTCATCAAATTCGCCGCCCTCTGCGGGGGCATTTTCATGCTCTACAACCCCGTGAAAAATCTCAGCCGCATTCCGATGCTTATGCAAAAGTCGATGGTCTCGGCAGAGAATGTTTTTTCTCTCATGAGCATGACGCCCAGCATCACAGACAAGCCCAGCGCCAAGGTTCTTACGCATTGCGAAGGTCGCATCGATTTGGAAAATGTGAGCTTCGATTACGGCATGGACAAAGCCGCCGTTCAAAATGTGACCCTCCATATCGAACAGGGGAAAAAATACGCGCTGGTAGGAGCCAGCGGCGCGGGTAAGAGCACGATCCTCTCCCTCATCATGCGGTTCTACGATCCCCAGCACGGCGTGGTGCGTCTCGATGGCACCGACCTGCGCGACCTCGCCCAGCACTCGCTCCGCGAGCAAGTCGGAATGGTCACGCAGGAGACATTTTTATTCCACGACACGATTTTTGAGAACATCCGCTACGGACGACTCGATGCGACGAAGGACGAGGTCATCGCCGCCGCCAAATCCGCTTTTGCCCACGACTTCATCATGGCACAGCCGGACGGCTACGAAACCGTCGTCGGCGATAAGGGCTGCATGTTGAGCGGTGGACAACAGCAACGCCTCGCCATCGCCCGCGCCCTGCTCAAGAACGCACCCGTGCTTCTCCTCGACGAGGCCACATCCGCACTCGACTCCGAAAGCGAGCGTATGGTCCAAGCCGCGCTGGAGCGTCTCTCCGAGGGCCGCACCGTGGTCGCCATCGCCCACCGCCTCTCGACGATTCTCAAATCCGACTGCATCGTCGTCATGGACCACGGCCGCATCGCCGCCACCGGCCGCCATGAGGAACTCCTCGCGAAATCCGACCTCTACCGCAGCCTCTACGAACTCCAATTCCATCACAGTGAGGGCTCTGTGCCTTCACTCACCGTGTAATGAACCTCCAACCATGGATGCGACCGGAGCACCTCGCTCCGGGCGACACCAAAAGCCTGCAAGGCGATTGGAGCGGACTGGAATTGCACACGATCCGCTCAACAGACGATCCATTTTTCGAAACCGCCTTCGGCGCGCTCTGGAAGGAATTCGGTGCAGCAGGCGAAATGGAGCAGGAGGACGTCATTGCCGAGCGAATGAAATGGCATCCCTCGCAAATGCACGACGAAGCCGCCCTGCTTTATGCTATGCAACTCATCACCCGCAACGGCGAGTTTGTCGCAGTGCGGGACCACACGGCGATACTGCTCGAAAACGAGCCCGGCGCCATCGTGCACCTCTCGCATAATCTGGTTGCCCCAGCATGGAGGCGCAGCGGAATCGCCGGCTGGCTCCGCGCCCTACCAGTTTCGACCGGGCGCGAGGCACTTGCCGTTTCAGGACGATCAGCCAACGCCCCGATCACGCTGGTCGGCGAGATGGAACATTTCAATCCCGAGTCCGAAGCGACCGGAATCCGCCTCACAGCCTATGAAAAGGCGGGATACAAAATGGTCGCCCCCTCGCTCGTAGACTACTGGCAACCGGACTTCCGCGACCCGCGAATCATCGACCAGGAAAACGGCCCTCAACCCATTCCCCTCTGCCTCATGCTGCGCCGCATCGGCAAGGAGCATGAGGAATTTATCAGCGGCGCCGAAGTGCGCCAGTCCGTTAACGCCCTCTACAAAATGTATGGCCGGGGTTTCCGAAAACAGGACATGCAAGCCGTCCTCGAAACCCTCAAAAACTACCCGCCGCCCCATGCCCGCATCCCGCTCGTCCGGCCCACAAGCGTGCCGAAGAATCCGAAGCTAGCGGGAGACCTCTCACCTCTTTCTTTGGAGAGTCCTTAGACTTGACCTGCCCGTGTCTTGAAGGCGAGGTTAACTCTATGGGCTTAACGCGCATCGCCAATCCGATTTACGATGGGGCATTCAAATACCTATTGGACGACAACAGGGTCGCTCGGCTTTTTCTCTCGACCATGATCGGTGAAGAGATTGTGGAGTTGACGTTTCGCCCGACCGAGCACCGCACCGATGTCGAGCAACGCAATGTCACGGTGTTCCGGATCGATTTCTCGGCCCGTATTGCACTGCCCAACGGGGGAGAAAAGCTCGTCATCATTGAAATCCAGAAGGCGAAATTTGCGTCCGACATCATGCGCTTTCGCAAATATCTCGGTCGGCAATACCTTTCGAAAGAGAATTCCTACACGGTCAATGGCGAACTGCGCGCCATGCCGATCCTGAGCATCTACCTGCTCGGGCATTCGCTCGAGCATACCGAATCACCGGTGATCCGAGTCGTCCGGCAGTATCTTGACGCAACCGGCCGCGAACACATTGCACGCCAAGAGGACTTCATCGAAAGCCTCACCCACGACAGCATCATCGTGCAGATTCCTCACCTCAAGCAGCGCCGCCAAAATGATCTGGAATCCCTGCTCGGCATCTTCGACCAAAGCCAGAAAGATCCCGCCGACGCCCACACGCTCAGCATTCGAGAGGAAGATTACCCAGAGAAATTCCACGGAGTCATCCGCCGCCTGATCAAAGCCATCAGCGAACCCGATGTGCGCGAAACGATGGAGGTCGAGGACGACTACCTCGAAGACCTCGAGGACATGGAACGCCTAGTCGCAGAAACAAACGCCGCCCTCGCGGAAACAAATGCCGCCCTTGCTGAGAAAAGTGCCGCCCTTGCTGAGAAAGACGCTGCTCTCACAGAAAAAAACGCCGCTCTCACAGAAAAAGACGCTGCTCTCACAGAAAAAGACGCGGTGATTGAGAAAGCCATTTCAATGCTTGTCGCTGGCGGCTTGAGCGAGAAAGACGCTCGCGCCAAGCTTCTCGGGTAGCTAGGACCAACTGCGCGAGCTTCCCCGATAGCCAATCTTCATCCTTGTTACCCTTTGTGGTGCAATCTCAATCGGATGGTTCGCGCGGGCTATCGCATGACGAAAAACTCGCATTGGCTGCGCCGAAGTGCGGTGAAGAATCATCCACATTAATGACGCCCTTACGGCAGTTCAGGCTGAGGCAGTGTCCTTAACAACACGCTGATTGGCACATCCTGCAGCATCGTGCGCTCCAGCATTTCAAAACCGCTGCGCTGGAAGAGCTTTTCTGCGGACGCCGTAAAAACATGCAACTGCTTTGCTCCCGCAGCAGCTGCAAAATCGATAGCAGCTTGCACAAGCTCCAAGCCATGTCCGCACCCCCGCCTTTGCGGAACCACATACAGACTTGCAAGCCATGGATCCAAATCCAGCCGCGCCGGACAATCACCGAAAACCACACTCACCGATGCCACCAACTCCATCCCCTCATGCAAAACGAGCGTCGCAGGCAGGGATCTATCCGCTTTTTGATTCAAAAACTCTGCCAGAGCGGTCTGTGCATCCCAATCCGCGTAAAGATGTTTCCACTCCACTGCATGCAAAGCAGCCAGCTCATCGCGAAAAAATGGAACATCCGCAAGGTGCGAAATCATGGGGCGAGAGGCTGTAAAAATTTCTGATCAACAGAATTTCGAAGCCATGTAGATCGGGCTTAAACGCCGCGGAGACCGGTGAGGAGGAGTTCGGCGTTGGAGCGGGTATGCTGGAGGTTGCTGACGAGGATTTCCATGGCCTCGGCGGCGGGGAGTTCGGAGAGTTGGCGACGGAGGAGGAGGATACGCTCGTATTCGTCGGGGTGGAGGAGGAGTTCGTCGCGGCGGGTGCCGGATTTGACGATTTGGATGGCTGGAAAGATTCGCATTTCGGCGATGGAGCGGTCGAGGTGGAGCTCCATGTTGCCGGTGCCTTTGAACTCTTCGAAGATCAGGTCGTCCATGCGGCTTTTGGTCTCGATGAGGGCGGTGCCAAGGATGGTGAGGCTGCCGCCTTCTTCGGTATTGCGAGCGGCTCCGAAGAATTTGCGGGGCTTGGCGAGGGCCTTGGCATCGACGCCGCCGCTCATGGTGCGGCCTTTGCCGGGCTGGAGGTTGTTGTAGGCGCGGGCCATGCGGGTGATGGAGTCGAGGAGGATGATGACATCACGGCCGAGTTCGACGAGGCGCTGGGCGCGGTTGGCGACGCTTTCGCAAATCTGGACATGGCGGGCGACGGGTTCATCGAATGTGGATGCGTAGATCTCGCAATCGAGTGAGCGCCGCATATCGGTGACCTCCTCCGGGCGCTCGTCGACGAGTAGCAGGATAAGGGCGGCCTTCGGATGGTTGATGCGGATGCTGCGGGCGAGAGTCTGAAGTAGAATCGTCTTTCCGGCACGGGGCGGGGCTGCGATGAGTCCGCGCTGGCCCATGCCGAGCGGAGCGACGAGATCGACGGCGCGCGCGGCGAGTTCGGAATCCCTCGGTGTTTCCAAGAAGACGCGGCGATTGGGAAAAAGAGGGGTGAGTTTGTCGAACTCCAGCGGGGGCTGCCACTCGCTGGCGGGGATGTCTTCGATGGATAAAATTTCATCCACGACGAGGCCATGTTCGCGGTCGCGGGGCAGGCGGACTTTGACCTGCAGCATGAGGCCTGACTGGAGGGAGAATTTTTTGATGAGGGCGTGGGGAACGAGAAGATCATCGACTCCCGGACGCAGGTCGTAGGCTGTGAAACGAAGGCTGGAACCCTCCTGAGCGCGCTCGAGAAGTCCTGTGGCGGTCACGGTTCCGCCGTTATGTAGGCTGTGTCGAACCTGATCCACAACCAGATGCCGCCGGGTAAGATCGGTTCGGATGCGGAGTCCGGCCTCGACGGATAGCTCGATCAATGCAGTGAGGGGGAGCTTTTGCAGCTCGTTCATCACAAGCGGGGCAGGAGATGGAGCGGACGGTGTTTCGGTGGAGGACATGAAATCCTAACTTGGCCGCATTGCGGTCCGGGAGCGGCCTCGAGCAGGCGGGAAACAGATCAGTTTTTCGGCGGGAAGTAGGATGGCGCCTGAGGATCCGCTTTTTCGCTATGGGTTGCCTTTTTCTCAGCCTGCGCCTCTTTTTTTTCCATCTTCTCGGCGTAACCGGGAACGGTCTCTGATGCGGGATGGCGCTCGCATCCGGACTGGATGGCGACGAGGGCGAAAGCAACGAGGAGTGTGGTGGCTAGGGATTTCATGGTTCGATAATTTCGAGTGTCGCTGTCATGTTGCGCTTGTCGGCGGAGGCATTGAGCAGCGTGCGCAGGGCACGGATCGTGTGGCCGCTCTTGCCGATGATTTTCGGAATGTCGGACGCCCTGGCTGCGACGAGAAAGCTGACTGTCGAGGGCGTCTCTGTCTTTTTAAGGACGACGTCCTCGGGAAATTCCACCAGCGATCCGATGACGTAGCGCAGGAACTCCTCCATGGCGGGACTGCTTAGGCCGCGACTTTTTTGCGGGCCTTGTTGACCATGCTGCCGACAGTCTGGCTCGGGCGAGCGCCGCACTGGATCCAATATTCTGCGCGGTCCAGCTTGAGGTTGAAATTTTCACCCTCTTGCTTGGGATCGTATTTACCGATGATTTCGATAAATTTGCCATCGCGCGGGCTGCGTTGGTCGGCGACGACGATGCTGTAATACGGGTGGTTTTTACCGCCTTCGCGGCGGAGTCGGATTGCTACTGCCATAGTGTGTTTGTGTTGTTGGAAATTTGTTTTTTAGTGTTCGGGCTGCCTATCGGAGGCTCAGAAGGGTAGTCCGGCACCGGCGCGGCCCATGAGTTTTTTCATGGTGCCCATATTTTTCATCATCTTGCGCATCTGGTTGAAACGCAGGATCAAATTATTTACCTCGCTGACGGAAACTCCGCTGCCTCGGGCGATCCGCTGGCGGCGGCGTGCGTTCAGGATATCTGGACGCGTGCGCTCCTGCGGAGTCATGGAGAGGATAATCGCCTCGACCCGTTTCAGTTGGTTTTCATCAACCGAGGAATCTTTGATCTTATCCATTCCGGGAATCATGCCAAGGATATTTTCGAGGGGGCCCATGCGCTTGAGCATTTTGAATTGCTGGAGGAAATCGGTGAGGTCGAACGAGGCGGTTCGCAATTTCTGCTCCATGCGGCGGGCATCGTCTTCAGAGATGGCCTCGGCGGCCTTTTCGACAAGGCTCACGACATCGCCCATGCCAAGGATGCGGCCTGCAAGGCGGTCGGGGTGGAATACCTCGAACTGCTCGAGCTTTTCTCCCGTGCCGGCGAATTTGATCGGTTGGCCTGTGACGGAGCGGAGCGAGAGGGCGGCGCCACCACGGGCATCGCCGTCGAGCTTAGTGAGGATGATGCCGGTGAGACCGAGCGCGGCATGGAAGCGCTCGGCGACGCTTACGGCCTGCTGCCCAGTGGCGGCATCGCAGACGATGAGAATTTCCTGCGGCTGGAGAAAATCGCGGAGTTGCTTGAGTTCCTCAATGAGTGGTTCGTCGAGTTCTTGGCGGCCTGCGGTGTCGAAGATCTGCACATTGCCGCCTGTCGCGGCGCACCAGTCGAGAGCCTGCTTGGCGACCTTGAGCACATCGGTCTCGCCTTTTTCGGGGCGGAAAACAGGGACATCGATTTGGCCGCCGAGGACGGCGAGTTGGTCGATGGCGGCGGGGCGATGGAGGTCGCACGCGATGAGAAGTGGCGAGCGGCCTTGGGATTTCAACAGGCGGGCCAGCTTGGCGGAAGAGGTGGTTTTTCCCGCGCCGTTGAGGCCCACGATGAGAATGCGAGCGGGTTTGTCGAGGTTGAGCTCCGCGGCGTTGCCTCCGAGGAGTGTGCAGAGTTCCTCGTGGAAAATTTTAACGATCTGCTGGCCGGGCGTCACGCTGCGGAGAACGGCTTCGCCGAGGGCCTTCTCCTTGACCTTGGCTATGAAATCCTTCGCTACCTGGAAGTGGACATCGGCATCGAGCAGTGCGAGTCGAACCTCGCGGAGGGCGTCCGTGACATTCGATTCGCTGATCTTGCCCTGGCCACGGAGGTTTTTGAAAACATCCTGAAGTTTATCCGAGAGTCTACCAAACATCAGGCGTTGCCGTGGCGGTTGCGCCACTTGAGGCGGTAGGCGCCCATGTTGTCGACGATGCGGTCGCGGATTTTGAATACGAGACGGCGGGCGTGGTTGGCGCGGCGACGGTCGATGAGGCCCGACTCGAGCAGATTGTTCATGGCATCGAGTGCGTCGTTTGCCGCCTTGAGTGCGCGCTTGAGGTAGGCGATCGTCATTCCGATCTCCGAGGTGTCGTGACCGCAGAGACCCGCTGCCAGCTTGGCTCCGCAGATGGCAGAACGCGTGGCGAAGCGAACGGCCTCGGGGTGCTCGCGCAGGTCCTCGCGCGTGTCGAGGAGGCGGTTGATCCAGCGATGCAAGCGCAGGGTATCCTCGTAAACAGCGGAGTGGGTGAACTCCTCGAACTCGTCGTCGTATTCCTGCTCCTCCTCGTCGGTGAGGTATTCCACCGCCTCGCTTAGAAAGTTCTCAAATTGCTCCTGCGTCTGCTCAGCCTCCTCAAAGATGCTCCAGCCCATTTCTTCGGCGACGATTTCATCGCAGTCCGGGTGATCCATGTATTTCTCAAGCAGCTGAAAATATTTTTCCGTATTCTGATCCTGCTGCTGGAGGAAGCGCTCCCACTTGTATTCGTCCCAGGCCTCCTCGTTCGGAAATTGGTTGTCGTCGGACATCACTAAACGGCTAAAGCAAGACAGGGGTCTGGGCAACGGATTTTTCGACCTGCAGGCGGAGCTGTCCGCAGGCTGCGGCGATGTCGTGCCCCTTCTCGCGCCGAAGGGTGGCCTCGGTTCCGGCCTGCTGAAGGATTTTGAGAAACGCCTCCTGGCGGGCTTCGTCCGGGCGATCCCATTCCAGCCCCTCGACGGTGTTGTAGGGGATGAGGTTCACCTTGGCGTTGACGCGGCGGGCCTGGCGAGCAAGGAGGCGGGCCTGCTCAGGGGAGTCGTTGATGTCGCGGATGAGAATGAACTCGAAGGTGAGGCGTTGTTTTTTCAGACGCACATAATCCTCGCAGGCGGCGAGGAGTTCCTCGACGGGGTATTTTTTATTCACGGGCATGATGCGACCGCGGACATCATCCGTCGCCCCATGGAAGGAAATGGCGAGCCGCACCTGCAGTGGCTGTTCGCCGAGATCGCGGATGCGCGGCACGAGGCCGGAGGTCGAAACCGTCATGTGGCGGGCACCGACACCCACGCCCCAAGGCGCGTTGAGAATGCCAATGGCACGAAGGAGATTGTCGTAGTTTGCCATCGGCTCACCCATGCCCATGAAGACGATGTTGTTGATCTTCTCCCCGCTCTCGGCTTCGACTTGAAGGAATTGATCCACAATCTCGCCGGCGGTGAGGTTTCTTTTCCAACCCTCGAGCCCGCTAGCGCAGAATTTGCAGCCATAGGCGCAGCCGACCTGGCTGGAAATGCAGATCGTGCGGCGGTCCGAAGCCTCGCCGTAAAGAGCTGGTGAGGCGGGAATGAGGACGCTCTCGATGAGTTGTCCATCGGCAAGGCGGAAAAGAAATTTTCTGGTCGTGTCCCGCGCGCCGGTTTCGCGGATTTTCACGAGGCGGGCGGCGGGGAACTCCGCCTCCAACCTCTCACGGAGGGCGGCGGGGAGGTTCGACATATCCCGCCACTCGCGGACCCGGCGTTGGTAAATCCACTCCAGCACCTGCGCGGCGCGGTAGGCAGGCTGCCCCCACGCAGCCATGCGCTCCTCCCAATCGGTCTTTGTCAGTGAGAGAGCCTCCATGTCACTCCCGGCGCGACCAGCGGTCCCGATCCGCGAAGAGGATGCACTCCCCGTCGATCGGCAGAGGCGTGAAGACCGGCAACGAGAAGCCCTGCACATTCGGCGGGCGGGTGATCATGAAAACCCAATCGGTGTAGGGGCCTTTGTAGATATCGCTGAAGAGCGGACGGTTTCCGGTGATGGGCGTGAGGTAGAGTCCGGAGAGTGGCGCGCCCAGCACACGAAAATCACTGATGCGGTTGAAGTCCTTGATGGTCTTCGGAAGGAGGAGGGATTTGCGCTGGGCATACCACGCGGTCGCCCAGGGCATATCGGTCGCGATGGCTTCATCCTTGCCATACCATTCGCCCAGAACAGCGATAAAAGGCGGCACATAGGGCGGCCACTGGATGGCCATGTTTTTTCCCGCAAAGAGGGTCGCCATCATTGGAAGGGCGCAGAGAAAAACGACAACGCCCAAAAAAACACTGCGCATAGCAGGAATCGCTACTTCAAGCCGGTTCCAGAGCACGATCAGGAATGCCAAGCCGAAGAAAACGAAAAGCGGTATGAATAGAACATGGAATTGATTTGAGGAAACAACTCCGTCGACGCCGCAGAGACCCATTCCGACAAAGGCTCCAAGCCACATTAGAACCACGCACAGGCGGAAGGCGGAGGTCGCCGGGGATTTGAATCGGTGGAGGAGCGAGATAAAAAACGCCACAGCCACAATATTCATTCCGAGAAATGGGAAAATTTTATCCGACTGGGCAAAGACGGCATTTTTCAGGCGATTGAAAGGGTGGATTCCCGAAAGCGGAGGAGGCTCGTTGAGCGAGCGCAGGTAGACGGTTTCAGCGGTGTTAACGGGCGCAACCAGCTCGTAACCTGCAAGGCCGAGGGGATTGCCGCAGACGGCGTAGTTCCGGACAGCCCAGGGAAGCGTGACAAGCAAGAGCGCAGCGAGGGCCACCAAGCCTGCAATGCCGCGTGGATGGAAATAGAAAAGGGTGAAGACCAGCCATCCGAGGAAAATCCAGAATGTCGCCCCGTGAGCCAAAACCATGAGCCCAAAAACCGCGCCGGCAGCGAAAAGGAACATGAGCGAAGGCACAAACTCGTCGCGTTTTTCCATAGCCTTCAAGGTGAGCCAGGCGGCGCTGGAAAGGAGGAGAAGGAGGAGCATTTGAGGCAGTCCGGACAAGGAAAACTGCCACATCAAGTCGCTGAGGATGATGATGGAGCACCCCAGAAGGGCGATCAGTTTGTCAAAGAGACGGCAGGCCACATGATACCAAATCCAGACGGAGAGGAAAAAAAGCAGAATGCAAGTGCCTGCGATAACGCGGTCTCCGACATAGACCAGATCGGTCGGTGTTAGCTTCCAAGAGGACTCCACCATTTTGAGAGGTATGGAATTAATGAGCGGATGAAGCGGGGATTGGAAAAAATCGGGGAACTCGTCCTTGGGAATTTTTTTTCCTGCAGTTTCGAGCTGCCAGATCGCGAGCGGGCGGATGTATTGCGTGGAAAATCCATTTCCCATGGCGAGTTGGCGGGCGATTTGAGCCTGATCCATTGCCGTGGCGCTTGAGAGTCCGCGGAACTGAACGAAAAGATAGAGAAGGGTGAGGGTTAAAACGAGGGCGCCGAACATCGCCACCCGAATGACTGGAACGAGTCCACCCTGGTCGAGAGAGTGGACCATGTCTTGAAGGCTTTTTCCTGATTGTGCCATTTTTTTAAGTGTGTAGTAGGCGTTTGAAGAGATTCAATTCCTTGAGGCGACGATGCAATGTGCGGCGGCTGATGCCGAGTTTCTTGGCGGCTTCGCTGCGGTTTTGACGGCAATCCTCAAGCGCGCGGAGGATAAGAGAGGTCTCGGTGTCGCGCAAATTCAATCCGCCGGAAGTGGTGGATGGCAGGCCTTGATCGGAGGCGGCGATTTTTTGCGAGCGAAGGGTCGCCGGCATATCGCGCAGTGTGATTTGCGGGCCGGAGGCCATGACGACGCCGTGCTCCACCGCCGTCCGCAATTCGCGGACATTCCCGGGCCAATCGTATTCCAGCACCTTTTCCATCGCCTCTGGCGAGAGTTCGCGATGGGGTTTCCCGTTTTCGAGTGCGGTTTCCCGCAAAAAGGCATCCACCAAAAGAGGGATATCCACCTTGCGGTCGCGGAGGGGCGGCATGGTGATGGGAACCACATGCAGGCGGAAGAAAAGGTCGTCGCGGAATTTGCCCTCGGCGACGAGTTTGGAGAGATCCTTGTTGGTTGCGGCGATGAGGCGCACATCGGCTGCGAGAGTTTCCCCGCCCCCCACCCTTTCGAAGGTTCTTTCGCCGAGGACGCGGAGGATTTTGACCTGTGTGGTGAGGTCGATCTCGCCGATCTCATCGAGAAAAAGTGTGCCGCCCTTGGCCTGCTCGAATCGCCCGATGCGGCGCTCGAAGGCTCCGGTGAAGGCGCCTTTTTCGTGGCCGAAAAGCTCGCTCGCGAGCAACTCGGGCGTGAGGGAGGCGCAGTGGACGGCGACGAATTTCTCCTTCGCCCGGGGACTGAGTTCGTGGATGGCATGGGCAGCGAGTTCCTTGCCGGTGCCGCTCTCGCCTTGCACAAGCACAGTGGCGCGTGAAGGAGCGACCTGCTTGATGGTGTCGAAAACCTCCACCATCGCGGGAGATCGGCCGATCATGCCATCAACGCGGAACTGGTTCTGGACTTTCGAGCGGAGCTCCTTGTTTTCGCGGCTGGTGTTGCGCTCGCGGAGGGCGCGCTTGATGAGGATTTCGAGCCGGTCGATGTTCACCGGCTTCGTCACAAAGTCGTAAGCACCACGCTTCATCGCCTCCACGGCGGTATCCACGGAACCGTAGGCGGTCATCATGATGCAAATCGGCGGGTTCGCTTTTTTAACAATCCGCTCGATGAGAGACATACCATCATCCCCGCCGAGCCGCAGGTCGGTGAGCACGACATCCACCGGCACGCTCTCCAGAGTGGCTAGAGCTCCATCAGCATCCGGCGCGACATAAACCTCAAACTCGGTATCCAGCGCATTGCGGAGACCGTCGCGGGTATTTTTTTCGTCATCAACAATGAGCAGCGTTGCGGACATTGCCACCAGTAGAAAGCAAAGATGCCGCCGCATCAATGCTGCGCTCGGAGCGGCAACTCAAACAAAGGGCAGCAGCGGGAAGTTTCGTTTCAGAACCGGCTCGACGGGCGCTTTGAGCCATTTCGACAAAACGGTCGCGTAAACGCTGCGGAAGTCGACGCCATGAATCATGTCGCCACCGTGCAATTGCGTGAGGCTGGGAGCGACTCCAAAGATGCCCGGCTTCACTTTTCCGCCAACAACGAAAAGTGGAGCGGCGGCGCCATGGTCCGTGCCACCGCTGGCATTTTCCTGAACCCGGCGGCCAAATTCACTGAAGCTCATCAGAAGGACCCGATCAAAATTGCCTTGAGCCTTCAAATCCGCGCAAAAAGCGGAAAGCGAGGAGTCGAGTTCCGCCATGAGCCTTTCATGCGCGCCGGCTTGGTTGCTGTGCGTATCGTAGCCGCCTTGGGACACATAGTAAACCCGCGTGGGCATTCCCCCACCGATGAGCCGGGCGACTAGGTTGAGCGAGTCCGCAAGCCTGTTCGACGGATAGGAGGCTCCTGGCCGGGTGCGTTTGATAATCTCGGCCACCTTGTCGGAGCTCATGACGGCATCGAGGGAGGTTCGTTGGAGAAAATCCAGTGCGTCGCCGCCTGCATCAGCGTTCCCGGCGAGCATTCCGATGCTGCCTCCATCCATTTGCCCGGACTCGAAATCATTCACCGAGCGAAAAAACTCGTCCGCCGCATTGCGGTCGGATGCGCTTTTGAGGTCGAAGCGGAATTGCTCCGGCCGGGAGAACGATATCCCGCGCGGCTCCGGCGCGGCAAAAGCCTGAGGAGTCTGTGATCCGATACTCACGCCGACGGCCGGGTCTTCGCCCTTGCAGCAGGAGTCGAAATAGCGGCCCATCCATCCATACCTTTCCGTCACCTCACTCTCGGATGCCGTTTGCCAAATCTCTGTCGAACGAAAGTGCGAGCGGTTCGGATTCGGATAGCCCACGCCTTGCACTATCCCAAGATGTCCCTCGTCGTAGAGCGACTTGAGCCCCTCGAGTTTCGGGTTCAATCCGAAATGGTCGTTCAATCGCAGGGTCTTTCCGCCCGGGATCGCGATGGTCGGGCGGGCGCGGAAGTAGGCATCATCGGCAAGCGGCACGAGGGTGTTGAGCCCATCGTTGCCTCCCGCAAGTTGAAGCACGATGAGAATCGGGCTGTCCTTACCCGTGGCGGTCTGAATGGCGGAGTCCGCAGCCATGGCATCCAGCGTGAAAAATGTGCGCTCCAGAAATGCAGGAATCGTCCATGAGACGGCACCACCGAGAAGGGAGGTGCGAAGGAATTGTCTTCGGGTGTGGAGGGTGTGTTTCATGTCAATTGGAAGTCTGGGGTGCTCATCAACAAATGAACGATGTCGCGGCGGGCGGCGGGCGCATTTCCATTTTTCTCCAAATGGTAAAAAGTCTTTTCGCGCAACTCGGGATTCATGGGACCTTGGAAGAGACGCCACGAGAGAAGGTCGCACGCCTGCTGCGGCGTTGCCGTAGCGGGAAGGATTTTTTCGATATCCGGCGCAGCGTCACCTCCGCCCCTTGCCAGCGTTCCAGCCAGATTGTAGCGCAAGAGCAGGGTGGAGGAGCTGATCCAAGCTCGGCCGCCATCCCATCCCTTCACATTCGGCGGAGCGAAGAGTGTCTGGCCAAGTTGTTCAAGTGTGTTGTGGACCACCTTGAAATCCGGCAGGGGCCTTTCGAGAACTTTGCAGGTCTGGATGAGCCACTGGACGGGGCTCTTGATCTGACGCCGCCGGTATTTGGAAGAGTAGAACTCCCGGCTTAAAAAAATTCTTTCGAGAAAGTCTCCTGTTTGAAGACCAGAGGCGCGGTATTCAGAGGCCAAAACTTCGTTCAATGAAGCAGCGGGTTTTTCGCCGACATAGAAATTCCAAATTTTCGCCGAGAGAAACTCTGCGCACTGCGGTCGGGATACAATGAGATCAACCGTCGCATCGCCATCGAACGCGCCGGTTTTGCCGAAGATTTTTTTCACGCTGGCGTCGTGGTTTTTCCGGGCGAAATGAAAAGCGCCTGTTTCGGGATTGATGCGGTAGCCGGTGAAGGCGCGGGCCGCCTCTTGAATATCCTCCTCGCTGTAATTCCCCTCGCCGAGGGTGAACAATTCCATGAGTTCACGGGCGAAATTTTCATTCGGATGACCCGCCTTGCTTGAGTTCAGGTCAAGGTAGCGGATCATGGCGGGGTCTTTCGCCATCTCCTTGGCAAAAGGCGCAAAGGGGCCGAATGCGCGGGCGCGAAGGGTTTGATTTTGTTGCAAAACAAGGAAGGGGTCGTTGACCTTTTGGATGCTTGTCGCCCAATGGCCATGCCAAAAAAGCACACACTTCTCGCGGGCCGGGTAGGGTGTGGAGGCCATTCGCTGAATCCACCAGGCGCGAGCCTCCTGAGTTCGCTCCCTCGCCTGCATGTTCATGATTTTTCTCTTCTCCGCGAGCTCTTCGGGCGTCATGGAGTCGTTTCCGGGGCGCTGAAACTTCATCGGAGCGAACTCCGGAGCGGGAAAGAGATCCTCCTCCTCGCCTGCCGTCAAGAGACTGCGAACCGCTGCCGCATGCCCCATCGAATGGAGGCGCTGGATTTCCTCAGGCGAACCGCCGAACGCGGCGCGATTCAAAAGATGCGCGGCGGCGGCAAGAGTCCATTCGTGGGAGGGCAGCGGTGTGAGCATATGGATTTAAACACGCGACACCCGCCAGAGTTGCGCTCGGATTTTGGAGGAGCTGTTAGCGACGCCCTCCCCCGAAGCGTGGCGGAGGCAATGCGGCGGATGGCCCCCAAACCCGCCAGTCATTCCACTGCTGAACAGCGAGCACGGTTTTTTCGGAGGCTGCGGTGTTTTGATTGGCGATTTCCTGCTGGAGCTCGAGTTCGCGGTATTTCGAGTAGTCCGTCTGGTTTCCAATATAGGCGATGCTTTGATCCGGGCAGGCGTAGAAATAGTAGACCTCATCGCCTTTGAGCTTGCGCTCGACTTTGTAGGGGCGCGCCGCCTCGAGGGAGAGTTGGCGTTCGGTGGTGTTGGCCGGCAGAACCTTGAATCCAGCGGCCGCCAGAAGCTTCTCAGTATTGGAGCGATCAGCCTGCTCGATGGCTGCGCAACCGGGAAAAAGTAGAACGATCAGCGGGAGGAGGAATTTCATGAAGCGTGAACATCGAACAAAATATCGCCGACATAAGCAAAATAAATGCATTTTGATATCAGAGACATTTCACCTGAAAAGCCTTCATGCGCCGTGTGTCTTGGACGAGTGAAAAATAGTTAGACAACTCCATTCCCTTTTGGCATGAGCATGGGAATGAAAATCCAAGAAGTCGCCGAAAGTTT
>JBILWM010000116.1:0-7886 GCA_044369905.1 Terrimicrobiaceae bacterium
CCCTGAGCTATCGGTTTTTAAAAGCAAATATCTGAAACGGTCGACTGCGCATTATTTGCAAGCTACTGATAATAAATGAAAAGAAAATTATCCTCTTGACAACGCTTTTTCAGAGAAGGCATAAATTCTTGATATTTAATCACGCGCTTGAATCCAGCGAGCGCAAGAATTGGCCTCGCATTTTGACGCACCGGGTTTGGTGGAGTTGCCACACTGTCATCACTATGAGGTGCTGATGCCGACGAGGATGTCGGCGTTCCGGCCGAGAGCTTTTCTCCGTGTCTTGGTGTCTCCGTGAGAGGCTTGCGCTGGGTCAGCTCTTTCCTTTTGTGAAATGTGTCAGCTCCAGATTTCTTCGCGACTCTGCAATAGTCACCTCGTGCGGCGAGGGTGCTGCGGAGGCGTCGCCTCCAGTGTCCGGAATGCGGGACAAATAGTGCGGCTCGCCAACGAGGATCACTGCGGCCTCCGTCTTCTCATGCTCGATGTGCGCAACGCCATCGCCAATTTTCTCGATCGTTACAGTCTTGCTCAGGTCTCTGAAGTCTCCCTCAAAAAACTCCGCCAAGATGGCATTCCGCTTCCGTTTGCCATTCCCCTGAAGTTGCTCGGCTCCGATGCCGATTTTCAAATCTAAAAGGCCCTCGCGCCTTTCGATACCTTCCTCCCGACTCGCCCTGTTGCTTTGGGGATATTTTTTTTTCAAAATTAATGTTGACCTTTTTAGTAACTAAAATAAAACATTACTGAACCTATCAACAAATGAGTGCATCTTCGCAAAACAATTCAACCGCTCCGGCGCTGCCTGAACAGGAAATCTTGCAGGCCATCCGGGGAATCCGTTTTGGGGTTGTCGAGGTTGTTGTGCATAACTCACGCGTCACAGAGATTCGCCAGACGCGTCGGGTTAGATTGGTGAGTGGCGAGTCCGATAAAATTTCATCCCACCCGATCACGGGAGGCTAAAAAACGATACAGCTTGAAACGACCCTTTCCTGGGAGTTTTTCGCAATTTCATTAAACTATAAAATGACTAAAAAAATAATAAATAAGTCCACGCGTTTCGCTCAGACATCCCAGCGACTGTCTCGTGGAATTCTTGGAATCGTGGCCATCAGTGCCATTCACGCGCAACCGCTCCATGCCCAAGACGACATTTCCTCCTTGAGGGCACAGCTCAAGGCACTGGAGGCAAAAGTCGCGGCCCTGGAGAGCAGTCAAAAGACATCTACAAGCGATGACGCTTTGAAGGAGAAACTTGAGAAGTTGCCATCGGTGACTCTGGACTCCAAGGGCCTGAATTTTTCCAGCCCTGGCATTCGGACTACCCGCACGGAGGTCGGGCCTGACGGCATTCCTGTGGAAACGACGACTGTCACTGAAGAGGGCGCTTTCAAATTCAAGATTGGCGGTCTCCTCCAGCCCCAGTTGCGGACATTCATCAACACGCCGGATGCTACATCCACCTTTCTCATTCGCCGTGCGCGTCTGAATCTGGAAGGCACGGCGTTCAAAAACTTCGATTGGAAATTGCAGACGGATTTCCAGGCGAACGGCGTGGATAACACCACCAGCACCACGGTTCAGGATGCCTATGTGGGCGCCAAGGCGTTCGATTGGCTCCAGCTGCGCGTTGGAAAAATGAAGAGTCCCATCGGTGTGGAGCGCTGGCAATCCGCGCATGCCCGCTGGTTTACGGATCTCATCACCACCACCTACCTCGTTCCAAACCGCACCGTCGGAGCAATGCTCTGGGGAAATGTGGGTGACGGTCTCGCAGAGTATTACACCGGCATCTTCAATGGCGCGCCGGATGGCGGAAGCTCGAATGTTTCGACTTCCGAGCAGAATACAAAAGACTTCGAGGCGCGCCTTGCAGTGTCTCCCTTTGCCAAGACGAGCATCGTTCCTTTGAAAAAACTCACCGCTGGCGCGGGTGTCACATACGCTCCGCAGCTCAACGGGCTCGGCACCTATGCCACGGCCAACCAGCAGTCGTTCTTCAGATACCGCTCGTCCACCATCAATGCCACAGCAGCGAATCCCGGTGAGCAGGTGCGTTTCGTGCCGAACCTCCAATACTTCTGGGGGCCCTTCGGCCTCTACGCCGAGGCGGCATGGTCGACAGTGGGAGTGTCTGGTGTGACAACCTCCAAGGGCAAAATTACACGCGAATACAGCGAAAACCTGACCAACTTCGGCTGGCAGATCGCCGCGTCCTACATGCTGACGGGTGAGGATAACTCCTTCCGCGCCATCTCGCCGCGCCGGAAGTTCAGTCCCTCGACGGGAGGGTGGGGGGCTCTGCAACTCACGGCCCGTGTTGGGCAGTTGACTGTCGATTCCAATGCTTTCCCGATCTATGCGGACCCGAATACGCAGGCCGAGCAATCCACAACATTTGGAACCGGTCTGAACTGGATCCTGAACGACAACGCGAAGCTCACGCTTCAATACGACTACACCAGCTTCATCGGCGGAGCTGCGAATGGCACCAATCGTCCGGATGCCAACGCCATCACAACCCAATTCCAAGTCTACTTCTGATCATATGAAAAAAATAATCCAATTCGCAGCCTCGGCTGCTATCGCAGGCGCAACAAGCCTTCAAGCCAATCAAGCACTCCTCAATGTGTCTTACGATCCCACACGGGAACTCTACAGCGAGGTCAATAAAGCGTTCGCCAAGGGCTGGGCATCCAAAACAGGCCAATCCATAGCCATCGACCAGTCTCACGGGGGATCCGGCAAGCAATCCCGTTCCGTCGTGGACGGGCTTGAGGCGGATGTGGTCACACTCGCACTGGCCTACGACATCGATGCGATTTCCGATCAAGCGGGGCTTTTGCCAAAGGATTGGCAGAGCCGCCTGCCACAAAACAGCTCGCCCTACACCTCGACGATTGTTTTTGTCGTCCGCAAGGGCAATCCGAAGGGCATCAAGGATTGGAATGATCTCACCAAAGACGGTGTGAAGGTCATCACTCCAAACCCCAAAACCTCTGGCGGGGCGCGCTGGAATTATCTCGCGGCCTATGCCTACGCCCTCCGCCAAAACGGAGGCGATGTCCAGAAGGCGAGGGAGTTCGTCTCGAAGTTGTATTCGAATGTTCCAGTTCTCGACACAGGTGCAAGAGGCTCCACGATCACCTTCACCGAGCGGCGCATGGGGGATGTTTTCCTCTCTTGGGAAAACGAGGCGCATCACATCCAGAAGCAGTATCCCGGCCAATACGAGATTATTGCTCCCTCGCTGAGCATTCTCGCCGAGCCCCCGGTCGCTGTAGTGGACAAGGTGGTGGACCGCAAGGGCACGCGAGGTGTCGCCCAGGCCTATCTGGAGTTCCTCTACACGCCCGAGGCGCAGGACATCATTGGTCGCCATTTTTACCGGCCGCGTGATGCCGCCGCAGCGGCGAAATATTCGGCGAAATTTCCGAAGATCGAACTCGTGACGATCGAGGACTTCGGTGGCTGGAGGAAGGCCCAGAAAGAGCACTTCAACGATGGCGGAGTCTTCGACCGCATCTACAAACCCTACCGCCCTTGAATTGAACAACCCTTGAAAACGGCTGCTCCCCGCGCGGAAGGCGGGGGCAGCCTGATTCGAATTTCCTTTTATGAAAACACTCCACGCCGCTGAAGTCAGGGAAACCGCAATCCGCCGCTCGGTTGCCACCTTGTTGAATCGAATGGAAAAGCTCGCGAGCCGCTCGGACCGTCTTTTTTCCGCGCACCTCGAGTTCACCGATCCACGGGGAGTGACAACAACCCTCCCGCGTTTTCTTTTCACCGGTCCCGGCGACCGCAGCAGTTTCCTGCGTGTGGGAATTTTTGCGGGTGTGCATGGCGACGAGGAGAGTGGCGTGTTGGCGGCGCTTGATCTGATCCAGGAGCTGCACGCGAACCCTGCTCCAGCGCTGGGCTACGAGTTGTTCATCTACCCGGTCTGCAATCCCTGGGGCTTTTCCCGCAACGCCCGTTGGCTGAAAAGCGGGGCGGATATGAACAGGGAATTCTGGCGCGGCTCGAGCGAGATCGAGGTCCTCATGCTGGAAGGCCAGCTCATGAGGCTCGCCTTCGATGGCATCATCGCCCTGCACACGGATGACACGAGTGAGGGCATCTATGGCTTTGCCAAGGGACATCAGCTCACGCGCCATGTGCTGGAACCGGCCTTGGAAGCGGCTTCGCAGCACCTGCCGCGCAATTTCGACCGCAGCATCGACAACTTCCAAGCCAATATGGGCATCATCGAGCAAGGCTACACAGGCATCCTCGGCGCACCGCCCACGCAGAAGCCAAGGCCATTTGAGATCGTCTTCGAGACGCCTCACGCGGCTCCATTGGAGGATCAGATCAAAGCACACACCGCCGCCATGTCGACCATGCTGGAGCGTTTCCGGGGCTTGATTTCGGAGGCGCAGAACATCTGATGCGACGACGCCACATCCTGCCCGGCTTTGGGCTCTCGCTGGGCTACACGCTCCTTTACATGGGATTGATCGTCCTCATCCCGATGAGTGCCCTGGCCATGCGTGTCTTCTCAGGAAGCTGGGAACAATTCTGGCAAACCGTCACCGATCCGCGCGTGGTGGCATCCTACCGCGTGAGTTTCGGGCTTTCCTTTCTGGCGGCACTCCTGAACGGCGTGTTCGGGGTGATAGCTGCATGGGTGCTTGCGCGCTACCAATTCCCGGGACGGAGAATCCTCGACGCAATGGTCGACTTGCCTTTCGCGCTGCCGACGGCCGTCGCCGGCATCGCCCTCACCGCCATCTACGCACCGAACGACTGGATCGGCGCTTTATTCGAGCCTTATGGAATTCGGATCGCCTTCACCCAGATCGGCATTTTCATTGCCCTCACATTTATCGGATTTCCCTTCGTTGTGCGAACCGTTCAGCCAGTCATTCTCCAGCTTTCGGCGGAGCTCGAAGAGGCCGCCGCCTGCCTTGGCGCCAACCGCTGGCAAACCTTCCGGCGCGTCATTTTTCCCGCGCTTCTGCCATCCATCCTCACTGGAGTGACCTTGGCCTATGGTCGCGCCGTCGGTGAATTCGGGTCCGTCGTTTTCATTGCGGGAAACATTCCCTTCGAAACGGAAATCACCCCGCTGCTGATCATCAGCAAGCTCGAGCAATACGACTACTCCGGTGCTGCGGCACTTGGTTTTGTGATGCTCTGCGCCTCCCTCGTGATTCTTCTCATCTCAAACGGCCTCCAAGCTTGGAACAACTCCCGCAACGGAACGGCTTAAATTTTTTCTCAAAATGCCAGGTGCCACTTCGATCCATATCAACAACCGCCAACCCCTCCGCGCCACGGGGGATAGCCTCGCCGTTCGAGCACTTCTCATAGGTGCGACGCTGGCATTTTTTCTTCTCTTCCTTCTTTTCCCATTGGTGGTGGTTTTTCAAGAGGCGTTCTCGAAGGGGGGCACCGCCTTTTTGGAAACTTTTCGTGATCCCTACACGCGCCACAGCATCGTTCTCACTCTTGTTATCGCAGCGATCAGTGTTCCGTTGAACACCGTTTTCGGCATTGCAGCGGCGTGGTGCGTGACCCGCTACAAGTTCCGTGGGCGCTCGTTCCTGATCACGCTTATCGACCTACCACTCTGGGTTTCCCCGGTTATTGCGGGCTTGCTGTATGTGCTCGTCTTTGGCGCGCAGGGTTGGTTCGGCGCGTGGCTTCGCGAGCATGAGAATCGCATCATTTTCGCCGTTCCCGGCATGGTGCTGGCTACGATCTTTGTCACATTTCCCTTCGTGGCCCGAGGGCTCATTCCGCTCATGCAGGCGCAGGGCATGAAAGAGGAGGAGGCTGCGCTCACGCTTGGAGCAAATGGTTGGCAGATTCTCTGGCGCATCACCCTGCCGAAAATCAAATGGGGCCTCCTCTACGGCATCATTCTCTGCAACGCCCGTGCCATGGGCGAATTCGGTGCCGTCTCTGTCGTCTCCGGCCACATCCGTGGAAAAACCAACACCATGCCGCTACACATCGAGATTCTTTACAACGAATACCAGTTCGCATCGGCCTTCGCCGTCGCCTCTGTTCTTGGACTCTTAGCTATCATCACCCTCATCCTCAAAACCCGCGCCGAATGGCGCGCCGAGCAGGAGCTTAGCGTCTCCTCATCCACAACCGCACCATGAGCATCGCCATACAAAACATCACCAAACGATTCGACCTCCATCCCGCCCTGCGCGAGGTATCCCTCGACATCCACGATGGGGAACTCATCGCCCTCCTCGGCCCAAGCGGCTCGGGCAAGACCACGCTGCTCCGTGTCATTGCTGGACTGGAATTCGCCGACGCCCGCGACGGTCGCATTTCTTTTCAAGGCCGCGATGTCACCGATCTCTCCGCCTACCAACGCAAGGCCGGCTTTGTTTTCCAGCACTACGCGCTCTTCAACCACATGAATGTCTATGAGAACATTGCCTTTTCCTTTCGCGTTCTCGCTCGCTCCAAACGCCCGCCGGAATCCGCCATCCGCGAGCGTGTCACCGAGCTTCTGCGCGCCGTGCAACTGGAAGGCTATGAGAAACGCCTGCCCACCCAGCTCTCCGGTGGACAGCGCCAACGGGTCGCCTTTGCCCGCGCGCTGGCCAACCGCCCCGAGGTGCTCCTGCTCGACGAACCCTTCGGCGCGCTCGACGCCAAGGTCCGGAAAGACCTGCGCCGCTGGCTGCGCGAATTCCACGACCTCACACGCCTCACCACGGTTTTCGTCACACACGACCAGGACGAAGCCTTCGAAGTCGCCGACCGCGTGGTGCTCATCGACCAAGGCTCAATCCAACAAATCGGCACACCGGCGGAAGTGCGCAACAACCCCGCAAACCCTTTCGTAGCCGAGTTTCTCGGGCTTTCCGAATCAATTCCAAGCGCTGTTTGAAAAGACACAGTTTCGGACAGCGTGTTAAATTGAAAAAAACCTTGCCACACTGCGGTCGCCCGCCGAATATCTCACATCCACGCTGACCCTATCGTCCAGCGGTTAGGACACCGCCCTTTCACGGCGGTAACACGGGTTCGAATCCCGTTAGGGTCGCCACTTTCAAAAGTGGCACAATCTCCCTAGAAGCCCATAAATACTTGCTCTGCGCTCCACAGGTCCCTCCGTTTGGTTTCTGCGGATCTTTGCACTTCTTGCGATTCATTTGTCCTGCTTGTCCTTCAAAACTACCCCCCTCCGAAAAGTTGCTCCCGATCGAGAGCATTAGGAGTCAACCTAGCGAGGAGCGTGGGGTGCCTCCAAAACGCGATCCGTTTTTTGTGAGCGTTCACATCACGCTCACAAAAAACCTGCCGAATAAGCCCAAATCGGTCGCTCTCGATACCCGGAAGATTAAAGACGGGGCAGGAGTTTCATACGAGGCCGTCTATGTAGAGGCTGAGGTGAACCTCGTCCGCACCGGAACTTTTAACCAGATCGAGTTCCGCGAAGTGGCGAAGTTCAAGATCACCTTCTTCTTCGTCCGCAACCCAGACCTGATGGGAGCGGGTGTCTGCCGCTCGTGGTTCAGGATTTCAAATACGAAAGCCCCTGTAGAGGTATAAAATGGATTGGCAAAACATTTGTAGAAAGTATGAAATGCGCAAAAAATAAGAATATTGTTGCGGATTCAATAAAAAGATACATTGTGCATTCAATAATAAATGAAGACCCGCGCCAGATTGGCCAAAGCCTTGGAGACCGCTCTCAAGGTTGCGAGAGAGCAGGTCGTGCGTGGCCGGGATTTGCCTGCTGGAGTTAGGACTTTTCTGATCCAACAGGGGTGTCTGCTGGAGATCATGAAGGGATGGTATTTTCTGATTCCTCCCCATGCACCCCGTGGTGAGACGGCACTATGGCATGGAAACTTTTGGGCTTT
>JBILWM010000002.1:0-76764 GCA_044369905.1 Terrimicrobiaceae bacterium
GGGTTTTTTGAGCTGAAAAAAGCTAGAATAGAGAAAAAACACGTTTTTGTCGAGCTGGTGTCAAAAAATGGAGGGCGAGAAAATCACCCACTGCAAAAAAGAGGACTTTCCGGACAGGCTCTAAATAGACGGGCCGCTCCGTGCGATCCGCCCGCCGAGTCCGGAGCACGAGCAAGACGGATTCGCCTATTGGCACAACGCGTAGATCCTCGTTGCGCAGAAGGTTCAAGCTGACCTTGCCGCGATTGTTCAAGGTGGCCCAGAGATCGCGACGATACCGCTCCGCTTGCTCGGCGGAGAGCCCATCAAGTCGTGCTTGGAACTCCCTCTCGCTGGCTCCGAGAACAATCACGCCACCATCGGTGTTGGCCATGGCGGAGTAGGTTTCCCACAGGCTGCCGGGCACCCCGCCGCGCGCGGATTTAAATTCCCAATCCACCCCCTCACCGGTTTGAGCGGCGGCGAGGATTGTCTCCAGAGTGATCGGGTCGGTAGTCATAGCAGGGAGAGTGTTTGCGTCATTGAACGGCATCAAGTCGCCGGGAGTAGAATATAAACACCGAGGACATCCATCGGGAGGACAGGGTAGACGACGCCGAAGCGTTTCTTTTCAACAAGGGATGAAAATCGTTCGTGAGCTTCGACGAGGTGCTGGCAGCGTTCTTCAGCGAGTTTGTCAAAGGCGGGGCGCAGCTGTGGAAGCGAGGCAATAGCTTCGTTGACCAAGCGGGCACTGCGCTCGGGCGCGATGTCGCCGCTTGCTTGCGCAATGGCAAGGAGTTCCTTGGCTTCTTGGCTGGGCAGATAGCTCTCATCCCCCGGAGTGCCTCGATAGCCCCAGAGTAGCATTTCCTCAGCGACAAGTTGGTGACCGGAGGGCTTCAGCTCCTCGATGACATTTCGGCAACGGAACATAAGGAGCGTGGTGGTAGTTTTTACCGCAGCTGTGCGAAGCACGGAAGCGCGGGCGGCTTTGAATTTGTCTCTCGAAATACTGTGAGCGAGAACGATCTGGCAAAGCTGCTCTACAAGCGGATGGTTGCGACCGATGTAGATGTGGTTCTCCGGAGTAGGCGACTCGAAGGAAACCTTGAGAATCGACTCTGAGGGCAGCAGAGACTTCGCCGAGGGAGGTAGGTTGAATGTGTAGAGGAGGTAGCCGGATTTTTCACGGTCGATCTGGACGCCAAAGATGGTGCGAAGGCCTTCAACAACGAAACGCTCCACGGCATCGGGAGAGCCGATGGCTTCGTCGTTCTCGCGAAGGTCTTTTTCAATCTCATCGGCCTTGATGGCGTGTTGGGCGAAGATGGATCGGCTGTGGGTGGCGAGGTCGGCGGCTTTTTTGTATTTGTCGGTGACCTCAATCTCAATCTTGCGGGCTTCGTTAAACTCCTCGAAGTCGAACTCGACTTGGTTGTTATTTTTGCCACGCTGGGTGCTGATCTTGCGGTCGGGGTTGAGGAGGAGCGATTGAGTGATCGTGTCGATGATGCTCTTGCTATCCTCGGGGAAAGGCACATTGATGCCGGTGGCCCGCTTGATCTCGCGCACCTTGCGAAGAATGACATCAAGGACGACACCATCAACGGCACTGTCCTTGGAAAACAGGAGGTAGGCTTTGACTTCCTTGGCCCGCTGGCCGAATCGGTCCACACGGCCCTCGCGTTGTTCCAGTCGGTTGGGATTCCAAGGCAGGTCGTAATGGAGCACTGCCGTGAAATGTTCGTGGAGGTTGATGCCCTCGGAAAGGCAGTCCGTGGCGATGAGCACGCGCTGGCGATGGGCTCCCATTTTTTCGATGCGCTCCCTGCGGTCTTCATCAGGCGACTCCGAGGTGACGACTTGGATTTCGACTTTGGGAATTTTCTTGGCAAGCAGGGGTGCGAGCTGTTCGCCAAGATAGATGGCTGTCTGGATGTAGCGGCAGAAGATAACGGGATTGTAGCCTTTATTGAGCCATTCCTCCGTGATCATACGGGCAGCTTCGAGCTTGTGATCGAACTTAGGGCCAGTGAGAGCGGCGAGTTCCTTTTCAAATTCGCGCATGCGGCGTTGCTGGGAGTCCGACCAGCCGGTGCCCTCCACGACTTCGACGGGCGCGAGATCAGATTCATGGCCCTCGGGGTGGTCATGAACTGGCTCGGTAGCGTCCTCGTCTTGGATCGATTCTTCGCCCAACTTGGCTCGTCTGGCACGAAGCATAGCAACTCCTGCCGCAGGGCTGGACATGACCCCACGAAGAAGCCCCAGAGCGGTCCAGTAGTGAACTCGTTTCTGCCTGTCTGGTGCGGAGTCGCCAGCTACGAGATTGCGGGCAAAATCGAGAATTTTATCAAAGAAGGCGAGGTATGCCTGGGAAAGATCGTAATCGAACTCGCCTGAGTCCCGCTTCGGAAATGGGGTGTCCTCATTCATCCAACGCTCAACATCCTGCCGACGGCGCTGGATGAAGTGGCGGGCGAGTCGTTGGCGTTCCGGTTGGGATGCCGTGGCGACATTCAGTTTTTCAAACTCGGGATGGAGGAGGCCGAGAAGAGAGCCGAACTCTTCCGGTTTTCCACTGTGGGGCGTTGCCGAAAGCATGATCAAGTGTTGCCTAGGTTTTGCAGAGATTTCACTGACGAGCGAATGCCGCTGCTGCTGTGAGGTGGATGCGCCCTGGGGGCGCGCGCAAGTGTGGACTTCATCGACAATCACCAATTCAGGGCACTCGTTGATGAAGGTCGCACGGCGAGAGTCCTGCTTGATGTAGTCGATGGAGAGAACCTGAAACGGATAGTATTGATAGACGGAGGTATCGCCTTGGATTTCGCGGTCGAGGCGAGCTTGGGTGTTCGAACGGATGACTACGGCCTCCACGCCAATTTTGTCTTGGATTTCCTTTTGCCACTGATCGCAAAGGTGAGGCAAGCAGACTACGGCAAAGCGGCGGATTTTCCGACGGTCCAGCAACTCCCTAACCACAAGCAAAGCCTCCACTGTTTTACCCACACCAACATCGTCGGCTATGAGGAGACGGATTTGATCCTGTCGTAGGGCCATCACCAGCGGAACCATCTGGTAGCTGCGTGGGCGGAAGGAAACACGGGCGAGAGAGCGAAACGGCCCAGCTCCGCTTCGGAAAGCAAGCCGTGCAGCATCATGCAAGTATCGAGCTCTGGCAAAGTCACCAAGGTCGTTTGCATCGGGATTTGGAAATTCAGCACTCTGAGGCTTGTCGGCACCTTCAGCCAAGGGAAGGAATATGCCGGTTGCTTCTTCGTCTGAGCCGCCAAGAGGCTTGATCAACAGCAAGTCTGTGTCGTCGGATGGCAAGACAACCCAATCGCGGTCGCGGATTTTAACGAGGGTTCCTGGTTGGTGATTAAGTCGATTGGACATTGGTAATCAGCGGACTTTTTTAAAGATGTCGGGGTAGCGGTCTACAAGCGCCGCCAGGTCGTCTTTGTAGTGATAAACGATGACTTCATCTCCTCGGTTTTTTATGGCCTGCCTCTTGACAAGATCATCAGCAGCGACCTCGGCGTCATCATGCGGCGAGCCGTCGCAGAAAACCCAAGTGTCAGGTGCGTAAAAAAAATCAGGGCAGACATAAAGATCCGGCACGGATTTCTGGGCGGCATCCGGCAAACGAAGCCCCTCTTTGTAAAGGAAGCGCAGGAATGTTTCCTCTGTAGATGAGGAGGCATCCTTTTCCTTCATGAGCCGCTTGAAACGATCCTCGTAGCTCTCATCTGCCATGCCGCCGCGAATTTCGATGGAGCAGACAGCCATTTTTTCCAACGCCTCTTTAATCGAAAAGCGATCCAGCGTGAGATGGTGGGGTTGGTTGTAATAGCTCAAAAGATCATCGTAGGAGGACCTTTCAAGGTAGGCCGGATCATCGAAGCGGCAGATGCGCGTGGCCTCGGCGATGATGCGTTGGAACGCGTCCTTGTTGGTGACGAGTTCCGAGAGAATGCCAAGGCTACCCTCGCTGGCCTCATAGAGAAAAATGTTCGGGCACTCATTGCCTCCCATCGGTTCGCCACCAAGCTCGGAGGGCTCGATTTGGAAGATGTTTTCGATGGCGCGCTTCAAGGCATACATGAGCGAAAGGACTCCACTGCGGCTCAGGCCAAGGCTTGTGATCGGCTCGATGTAGAGAGCGTCGGCTGTGGCATGGGTAAAGATGCGGACGGCTCGGGTTTCCTCCTTCGAGGGCTCGGCTTCCGGGTCGCGGTTGTTTGCCTTCCAAAATCCCGTGCTCAGGCCCAGAGGGAAGCCTTCGTCTTTGCGTCCTTTGTCTCGACGGTTGATCTGCACGAGACGGACGGCTGGAATGAAAGAGAGCGCGAGAAGCGTGTCATCACCCGAACGCACTACAGCTTTTCGCACTCGGGACATATCGCCATTTGGAGCTGAAAAATAGGTGCTGATCTCAAATCCGAGTCGGCGTCTCTCCTCTTCTTCGCATGTGATGTATTCTTTAAGCTCAGCCTTGCATTCCGAGAGTTCGACGACATCGGCAAAATCCTCGCGATTTTTTGAGTCGGCCAAATCAGCATTCGTGAACGGGCAAGTGTTCCGGGTGCTTTCGGATTCCGAAAGCCAGTATCCGGATGTCTTGCAAACCCGCACAGAATGAATCTGGCTGGCGATCTCGGGCTTGATCATTTGAGTAACCCGGAATTTTGAGCCGTTGTGGTAGATGATATTTCCAGGGCCGAACTCACGCAGCGCGACAAGACGCGGGCGTGAGATGTAGTCGCCACCATCACCCTCGGCCACGAAGACGCGAATGGGCAACCGTGTGAAGTTGTATCCCGGCAGGAAGCCTTCGGAAGCCAGATATCTGTAAACATAGAACTCGGTCATCTCCGTGCCCGAGTCGCCTTCCCTCTTGTTGCGAAGAAGGGCCAGCTGCATCGAAGCCTGGTCTTGCAGGCGTTTTTGCTCGCGATATTCGTCGCTGCCAAATTTCAGAAGGCCGCTTTCGATTTGTTTTGAGGCGCGGGTGAGTGTCGCTCGGGCTTCTTTGAAAAGAGACCGCCAGCGATCCAGGCTCTGGTCTAATGTCGTGGGCATCGACCGCAGGTGCTTTTCAAGCCACTCGGGGGTGAACCAACGCTGTGCCTGCAATGTATCGCGAAGTGGCCCAAGAACCTTCAGGAATGCTTGCTCCAGACGCTTGCGGATCGAGTCATCGAACTGAAGTCTCAGATAAACATCCGCCTTCATCCGAAGATCGGGGTGATCCTGCTCCAACAGATCAAGGACGGAGTCGTGCAGCTGGGGTAGGCCAATCTCGGAGAGGACAAAGGCGTTCAAGTGAGCCTCCACAAGTTCCCTATTTGCGAGATCGAGCCTTGGGGCCTCGACTGAGCCTGAAACCATTTTGGCCCGCTGCTGGAAGTAGTGGCGGTCATGGGGCGAGTAGGCCGAGCAGTAGGTGAAAACAAGTGCCGCTTGGCCGCTGCGTCCTGCCCGACCGCTTCGCTGTGCGTAATTCGCCGGATTGGGCGGAGCGTTGCGCATATGCACGACGCTCAGGCTGGATATGTCGATGCCAAGCTCCATGGTCGGCGAACAAAAGAGCGCACTGATCGAATCGGTTCGGATTTTTTCAACATCCGGCGAGCCATTTGGTAACTTCCACTCCGCACGAAAGCGTTCCTCGCGCTCAATGCGAGGTTCGTTCTTCAACTGCCCTGTGTGATCCTGCCCGATGAGGTTTTTCAATCCACGGAAGTCGGTGAGGTAAAGTGATTGGAAGAAATGGTTGGGCTTTGGGGGTGTTGGCCTGTAGCTGCGGAGTTTTACCTCATCGCGTCTGACGGTTTTTTGATCTCCTGCTCTCCAGATGATGCGGTCGAGCTTTAACTGGTAAACTGTGACATCCTCATTGGTGGCAGAACGGGCCTTGCGGGCAGCGAGGTAGTCGGCCTTCAAAAGCGTAGCCAGAAGAGCTTCGAGGAATTGGTTGTAATCATCGCGGCTGATTGCTCCATCCAAGTCTTGAGAGCTCAAAAAGTGCTTCACATATTTTCCAAGCGCGCTGCTGATTGCGAGAGAGGCGCTATGGTTTTCACGGCGATGGAGCTTGCAAGTGCGAAGGACTGCAGGCCGGAAATCGCCATCCGCGAAATTCCAAGGCTTGCGGAGTTTGTCAGAAAATTCCTTCTGCGCCTCTGTCAGAATACTTGGCTCAAGAAGGGTCGAGCTTTGAATGGCGTATTCAAGACGGAAGTAATCGAGAACATTCCTTAAAAACTCCTCCCGAACCGCAGGCTTCATTCCGGAGAGATAGGGCACAGACGACCACCCTGGCTCGAATGCGCAGTTCTCCGGAAGTCTATCGTAGTCAACAGTCAGGAGAGCACATTTTTCCAAGTTCGGAAGAACGACCCGCCAGCCACGACGGAGATCGTATATGGCTTGATAGGTAAGATATTTGCAAAATGTCTCCTCATATTGCGCCCGCACGGTAGGGAAGGGATTCGGGTCGGATGATGTCGAGTAGCTGGCAAAATCGAGGTTGAGCTCTTTGAAAATGGCTTCCCCAACTTGTCGGTAGTTCAGAATTTGACCGGGAGCATTGATGAGGGCACGGGCTATGGCAGCACGGATGCGGACGACGCGTATGAAGTCATTGAAGTGCCCGGCTTGAAGAGCAGCGTCCTGACGATTGTCGGTGAAGCTGAGGATTTTTTGATCCCTTAAATGAAAGCCTCCCCGAGACATTTCGCGGAGGACCAGAAACGAGTTAATCGTAGTGGATGTGCTCCTGCCTTCATTCCCCAGCGTGGTGAGTTTTGTGCTCTCGTTGGTTTGCCCATCAAAGAAGAGTCCGGCAGTGGGATCAAAAAGAAGACCCTTGGGTGCGGATCGCATGAACCAACCTATGAGAGGCGACTTCGATTCGCGGCCGACCTCAACATTTCCTTGTGAGTCGTAGCCCATTCGCAAGGGCATTCGCTCAACATATTCCTTCTTTAGCTTCCCTGTTTGCTCATTCTGAATCCAAGAAGGGGGTAGATTTTCCCAATCCTCATCTTCGTTCCAAATTTCATCACCCCCAGGGATCAAATATCCGGGAATCAAACTTTCATCTGCTGTTGTCTGGTTGTTAAAATCCCGGGGTAGAAGCCGGGATGACTTGGTGTCGTAGAAGACACAAATGAATGTTTTTCCTGATGCTCGGCTGAAAACATGAGGGAAAATATGTTGCTCTTGGCCATCCTCCTTGTGGTGCACGCCCGGTTCGAGGGTAATAAATCGAGCACCCAGTTTCCCAAGTGTGGCATAGACAGCGCCTGTCTGGGCAAAGAATTGATGAAGGCGGAAGGGCAGCAGTGTGTAGCGCTGGCCGGCATCCACAAGTTTGCGGTTAATCTCGCTAATCCATAGCAACAAATCGCAGAGATGCTGCTTGCAAGAATCTAGAGATTCTCCACTGGCTGCTGAAAGTTTTTTTGCGATTTCCGAAAGGGAAAGAGGGGTGCCGCGCTTCAATCGACCGCTTGGCTCTGCCTGGAGGGCCACTTCGTTTTCCAGCCACAATGCAACAGGGTGTTCACCAAGCTCTTTTTCCCCGTTTTGATTGTCTATGGATTGATTGACCGCTGCGGAGAGTGTCTCGCGGGACTGGAGGGTCGAAGAATTTGGGAGAGACCTGGAAAGCGTCTCTCCGATGATCTGGCGGGGCGAAATGTCCTCCCCAAAAATTTTGGAGGTGACTGAGGCAACGGTCTCCCTTTGTTTTTCAAAACTTCCAGAGGACGCCATTGTGGCTGATGTGCCAATCAAAGTTAGCTTGGATCGGCAACAACCACGAATGCGGCGGATAAGCATCCCGACATCAGCTCCTTGGCGCCCCCTATAAGTATGCAATTCATCGAACACCAAGAACCTCAGAGAGCGATAGATTGAATCTCGCATCTGCTGTTCCCCATGTCTCGTGAGCAAAAGCTCCAGCATCATGTAATTCGTGAGCAAGACATCGGGTGGCTCGGTCAGGATTTGCTGCCGCAATTCTGAACGCGTCTGGCCTGTGTAAGCCGCGAAGCGGATGGGAAAGGCTGAGCCAGTGGACTCTTCATAACGAGCGGCCAGTTTTTTCAACTCCTCTTCTTGGGAGTTGATGAGGGCATTCATCGGGTAAACCAAAATGGCTTGAATGCCTTTTCCCACGCCTTCGCGAAAGAGGTGATTGAAAACCGTTCCGAGATAGGTGAGCGATTTGCCCGACCCTGTGCCGGAGGTCACAACAAAGCTCTCCAGTTGAGAACCCAGGCGCATGGCTTCAATTTGGTGTGTGTAGAGAGAAACGCCCTTGAAGACATGGCCCAAGGAGGCGTTCAAAGTCCCATCGGCAACGAGACCATCAACGGATCCCGTTTTTTCAAATGACGGATTGAATTGGATCAGGGGGTCTGGCCAGAGCTTTCCGGAGTTGAGCGATTTTTCGACCTCTCTACGTATGTCTTCGTCATGAATGTCGATGAAGCTCCAGATGTATTCTTTGTAGCCGTCGAGAATCTTGGAGTGTAGCGAAAGGGCATCCATTTAGGTTATTTTGTAATATCTAAAAGCTGGGCCTCATAGTTCCCAAGCACTTCGCCGAGGACAATGGTGTAGTTGAGGTTCCCGTGGTCGAGGTCCACATCGGGAAGGAAATCTTCATCCAGCGAACCAAGCAGGGCAGGCACATCGGATTCCTTCCACCCAGCGTCCTTCAGCAAAATCACGGTTCCAGCAACGGTGCCGCTGGCGAGATAGTGAAGATCGACGGCGGCAACATCCTTGCCCTCGCGCTGCGCGAGAAAGCGTTCGGATGAGGCCGTGCGGAGTGTGCGTTTCCAAAAAAGATTCATGAAGTGAAGATAAGTTTTGTGGCAGCGATCCCAACTGGAACAGCAGCCAAGAGGACAAGGCAACCAGCGCCAGATTTGCGATAGCCAACTCCCGTCCCAGGGATGCTGAAGCTCGTATATTTTTTCCCACGCGCCGTTGTGCCAACGCGGAATCCGCGACCACCGACAGAATAGCCCAAGCCGGACTTGCTCAGATTCACCCGGAACGGGCCGAGATTAACAGATTTGCGATAGTAGAAGCCCATGGGAGAAGGGTTTTAAGTTTTAAGGATTGCCGGTCTGAAATTTCTAAAAGTCTGACAATAGAGGAATGAGGCGCAGAGGTCGAGTATGCGTTTGTGGATTCCGCAAAGTAACTCCGATCAATCATAGATAATGTGCGGATTCATGCGACTCGGGGGATACCAAACAATGCCGTGTTCTTCCTTGAGGATCTCTCGTTGGCGCCTCCAGATGAGGTGGCAGGTGCCGAGATGTTCATAGCGTCCACCCGAGACTTCCTGGTGAGCTCTCTCTCCGGCTGCTCTCACGAGCTTGGCAATCTCTGGGTCTTTTTCGATCGGGTCGTGATATCTTCTGCCTCGACCGATTGAAAGATTCTGCTCCTCGCGGGCTTGTATGCGACGACGCTCAAGCTCGAGATCGGGAGGTGGCGGAGGAGTTGATTCGCGCAGGGTCTGACGGGCGAGGCGTTCATTCTTCTCCTGGCGCTCACGATAAAATCGAAAGGGTAGGTGCAGAATCCATATGGGAATCCACAGCGGACTGAGCGCGAGGATTGTTACTCCTACAATCTTTTCAAGCCAGTTCCCCTCGGGATAAGGAAACCATCGCTTAGCTTTTCGGGGCGGCCTTTTGGTGATGGGCGTCTTCATGGAAGAAAGGGGCTTTGATTCTTAACGAAGGCAAACTCCTCCTGCTTTGCAAAACAAGGTTGGAAGCGGGTCTGCGGGTAGATGCGATTCATGACTGTCTCGATAGCGATGAGGATTTTGGTGATCATTTCGAGGGAGACCCTATCAACCTCGGTTGGACATCCGCTGGGGGAGGAGAGTTTTTTTTGAAAAATTTTTCCCAGTCCGTGTAACTCACCCGCACGAATCTTGGAGGGCCACCGTCCCTGTTGGCCCAAATATCAATCACGGAAGACGCGGAAACACTTTCGAGATACCTGCTCGATCAAGCCAACGCCTTTCATAGACGCCGCTGCGCGGCTGAAAAATGGGTCATGCGTGACGATGACCCTCCCGGGGAACGCTGCGCGCTGTCGCGCGAGTTGTGTGGTCGGCGCTATGGGGTGGTGAATTGGAGTTTTGGGGTGAGGGATTCGAAAAGTTTGGGGGTGATGCCTTTGATGGCGAGGAGGTCTTGGGGAGAGCGGATGGGATTCTTCGTTCGGGCCTCTATGATGCGTTCGGCGAGTTTTTTGCCGATGCCGGGGAGTGATTGGAGTTCCTCGGCGGTGGCAGTATTTAGGTTGATGGCGGCGGTGGAATGGGAGTCTTTGAGAACGGTTTGGAGTTCGGCTGATTCGCGGCGTTCCTCGGCGCGGTCTTCTGCGAGGTGTTTCCAGTCGGTTACGGCCCAGATGCCTTTTTTGGCGGCTGCTGCGGTGAGTTCGCGGTCGGCGAGCGCTTCGCGGTATTCGTTGCCGGATGTTCCGTCGGGTAGTTGGCGGGTGACGCCGAAGGCGCGTGCCAGGCCCTCCTCCACGAGGAGTGTGGCGAGGTCTTTGCCTTCGGCGGTCGTGACGAAGGCGTAGGCGCGTTCTTTTTCGCCGTTGCCCCGGGCGCCTGCGAACGCGGTGTGGATGGTGAAGGGCTTGGAGAGAAGTTCCCGGGTGCGGAGTGCGGCCTTCTTTCCAAAATCGCGCGCTGTTTTCATGGACGAGGTGGCATCGGTGTCGGCGATGCCGAAGTAACGCCGCTGGGCGCGGAGCCGGCGAGCTAGCGTCTCGTCGTTCACATGCCACTCGATGCAGTCCACTCCATAAAGACGCATGGTGACTTGGCGTCCATCGGGTAACTTAACCGGAAAGCTGTCGCCGTCCGCCCAGTCAGCTTCAACGAGCGTGGATCCGGCAAATGTTTGCAGAGCCTCATCCGCATGGAGAGGCAATCCAGCAAAGAGGAGAAGCAGGAGGAGGGGGATGGTTCCTTTCATCAAAAATCAGAGCCGTTCCAAGGCAGGAAGGGAGTAGTGTTTTTTGAGCGTATCGGCGTTGGCTTCGATCGAAGTGGCATCCAGGAAGAGGAGTTTCGGGTCTTCTTCGAACTCTATTTTCTGAAATCCATCGACAGGCTTTTTCGCTGCCTCGGACAAGTCGGCGAGGCTTTTGACCGGGCGGCCGTTGACTTTGGTGACGACAATGTTTTCGAGGTCCTCGTAGCCGATGGTGTCGGGTGTCGGAAGAACCTGGGAGAGGATGATGATGCGGCCGCGGTCGGGAGGGAGTTCGTTTTGGAAGGCGTCATAGTAAACCAAGCGTTGAGGTGCGTTGGATGCCCATTTGCTTCCCCATTCCTTGAGGTAGGGGCGGGAGAGCTCGATGAAAACGAGGCCGCCAAGGATGACATACTTCGGGGCCTCGTCGGAGAGGTGGGTCTCGCTGATGGCGTGGTCTGGGTTCGCCACCTGCATGGTGACGGGAATCTCGAGTGTCTGGCCGTCGCGGAGGATTTTAAGCGGGAGGACGGCCCCGGGGTGTTTGATGGTATTGGTGAGGTGGCTGAAGAGAATGCGGCCGTAGTCGGGATCCTCGTAATTGCCGTCCTGGTCGAGTGGGAGTCCATCCACCTCCAGAATGGCGTCTCCTTTTTTGATCCCTGCGGCATCGGCGGAGCCACGGGGGGTAATGTCCGAGACATAGACACCGCCGGGTTCCTTGAGTCCGATGAAGCGGCGGAGTTGGGGGTCGCGAAGCGGGGCGAAGGCTAGGCCGAGGCGGGCGAAACCTTGGTAGGTGGGGGACTCGAGTTCGGCCAGAAAGTGGCGGATCACAGCGGTCGGAACGATATCGGCGGACTGGTTGCGAGCGTCGTAGCGCATGACCATGCCGATGAGACGGCCCTCGCGGACGACTGGCAGTGTGAAGCTGCCATCCCTTTGCTGGAGTGGTGCTCCGAGTTTGAAGAGGAGGAGTGCTCCCGACTCGGAGGGATAGGCGGCCACGCTGATGGAGGTGATGCGGCCGAGGGTCTTGGCGATGTCTCCATTCGGCTCGAGCTGGAGAATGGTAGCCTCCTCGCCGACTTGGAGAGGCCCGTTCAAGGCGAGGGGTTGCATTCCTTGGAGGAAGGCGGGATCGCCCGGGCGTAGGACGGCGAGGTTGCAGTCGTAATCAACGCGCTCCACGGTGGCGGTGGATTTCTCGGCGGTGGCGGGTTTTTCCAGCTCGATGAATGTGGAGTTCGCCACGAGTTCGGCTGTGACCAGAATGCGGCCGCCGTCGATCAGCGCGCCGATGCCCCGCCTGCTGAAGGGTGGCTTTTTGATCCATGGCTGGAAAAATTCGTAGACCTGATTGGTGGAATTGACGCGGAGCAGGGACTTGGATGCCGATTCCGGCGCGGTGTCCTCTGCGGGAGCGGACGGGATGGCAAGTGCCAGCAAGAGGGCAAGGCAGAAGGATCGTAGGGAAGGAGTGGATTTCATTTCTCGAGGTTTTTTTCGGCAGTCAATGCGTAGCGCTCGCTGATGCGCGAACGCGCCTCCTCGATGGCCTTTCGCTCCAGAACGATCGGTCGACCTCCGCCGGCGAATTTGATGACAAAGTAGTCCGCTTTTTCTTCGAAGGCGGCGGCGATGTCCTCGATGCGTTTGATGCTGCGTCCGTTCACCTCGTCCACCACGGAATAGCGGAATTCGTCGGCGTAGGCGTTCACGGGGTCGGGAAGGATATTGCTGAGAACGACGATCTCTGGTCGTGTGGCGTGCAATCCGTCGGCGATGAAAAAATCGAAAAGGTAGTTCAGGCGCTGGTCGGAGGGATCATGGGTCTCCATGAAATTCTGATCCACCGGCTGGAAAACCAACCCCCCGGCGACGAAAAAGCGGGGCTTCTCATCGTAGAGGTTGCTGTGAAGTTTGAATGGCCAGGGTTCCCGGAGTGGCACAGTGAGAGTCATGGGTTTCCCGTTGCGCAGGATGTCGAGATGCACCTTGTCGCCTTTGAATTTCCTCTCCACGACCTCTTCCAGAGGCACGGCTTCGTCTTCGAGCGGGATGGTGCCATCACTCGACACGGTGTGTCCGTCGATTTTCAAAATCACATCCCCGGGTTTGACGATGCCATCGGAGGCGCCGCTGCTGTAGACGCTGCAGATTTGGACTCCGGTGTTCTCGTCCTCCAGGCCGAGCGCGCTTCGGGCGGCGGGGTTGAAGAGGTTGCGGTAGGTCAGGGCCAGATCGACATAGTGGTCGTAGCGGCCGTCCTCCACATCCTTGAGAAAACGGTGGATCACCGGAGTCGGGATCATGTAGCCGACATTTTGGGCGACATCGCCGCTGTAGCCTTGGAAGGCGACTCCGACGACCTTGTTGTTTTGCATCACGGGGCCGCCGCTGTTGCCGGGATTGATGGCAGCATCGATCTGGATGGCGAGGTGGGAATCCATGCCGGAGTGGGAGTAGGGCTGGAAGTCGATGCGTGAAACAATGCCGCGTGTCACGGAGAGGCGGGTGCCGCCGACAGGGTAGCCGTAGGCTGAAACGACAGATTCGATTTGTGGAATGCCGCCGAATTCGAGTGGCGCTGTGCCGTTGAAGAAGTCGGGATTCTCGACGCCAAGCAGGGCGAGGTCGCAGTCGTGGGCGATGTGCAGGACTTGTGCGAGGTAGGGGTTTGGGTCGCCCTCTTTGGATACCGTGAGAAAGCGCGCGTTGCTGACCACATGGGCATTCGTCATGATGCGTTTGCCATCGACAACAAACCCGGCTCCGACTCCGGAGGTGACATCCCCTGGGCTCCAGGGGGTTTTATAATTTGGCTCCTGCGAAGTCGCCTCGATCCGGACGAGGCTCTTGGAAATTTCGACGGCGTGAAGTGCGGCCAACGGGAGGAGCAGGGCAGCGGCAATCAAAAAAAAGCGGGACATTGCCTCCGACTGTAGCAAACCGGCCCTCCTGCGCAACGAACTGTCTGTCACATTTCCGTGCGGAGCGGTTCGCTCAACGCTCAAGGACTTCCAATTCCTGCACGCGCCGTTCAAGCCGGGTGATTGCATCGAGTGCGAAGTTCAGCTCGGCCTGCTTCTGCAGGAGTGTGATTTCGAGTTCCTGAATCTTGTTTTGCAGGCTCTCTTTGACTCCGTGGTCTTGATTTTTCGAATCGTCGTCGTGGGCTGCGGGATTCGGGAAAAACGAGGCATCGCCGAGGCGCATTTTTTCTCCCGAGCAGCAGTTGAGGATTTTCGTGTCGCCCGAGATTTCTCCGAGGCTCAGGAATTCGAGTAGTGTGCCTGCCGTGGTGGGTCCGTAAAGCGGTTGCCCAGGCACCTCCACCAGCCAGTCCATGTGGAGTTCTTCAAGCATGGGGGCTTTGTTCCAAGTCCTGCCGTCATTCGAAACAACATCCTGCGGATGAATTTGGGCGGACATCGCCCACTCGCGGATTTGGTCAAAAAAAACCGGTCCAAAAATTTCATCATCCGCATGTTTGCGGAGATACCATTGGGGCGAATTGCCTGTCGCTATCACACGGCCATACTTCTCCCAAGTGGAGTTGGTTGCAAGGATTCATCGAGGGCCGTGCGCCGGTCTGGAGTTTTTCTGGGTTGTTGCCCTGATGGAATGCCCAGTGTAAAGCAGATGCCATGCAATCGCCATCGACCACTCTTTTGCCTGCGGAGAAGCGCTCTATTCCTGTCTGGCGCGGCGTTGTGATCGTGCTCCTTGCTGCTGGGACAGTTGCGGCCTGTTTGTGGGGTAGTCCTCCCGCCACGAAATCCGAGCCGGGCGTTGTGATGAAGTTGCCAGGCTCGCTGATCGGCTTGTGGGGCAGCGACCAGCCTGTTTCTGAGTCGGAAAAAGTCATCCTGCCCGCCGACACCGAGTTCGCAAAAAAAATCTACTCGGACGGCCTTGGCAACGACATCCACTGCCAGATCGTTCTCGCCGGCGCGGAAAAGCGGAGTATCCACCGCCCCGAGGTTTGCCTGCCGGCGCAGGGGTGGACGATCAAATCCGGTGAAGTCGTGCCTGTGAAGCTGGCTGATGGAAAAACACTGGAGGTCATGAAACTCACAGTCGTCCGTCCCGTCACTCTGAACAATGGCGCGCAGCGCGAGCTGACCTCGGTCTTCTGTTATTGGTTCATCGGCAAACACGCCACGACGCCGCACCATTTTGTGAGGGTGTTGAAGACGAATCTCGATATGCTGCTGCACAACACAAACCACCGCTGGGCCTATGTGATCGTGAATGCGCCAGTGCTGGAGGGTTTTGTTTCCGGCGGCAAGAATCTGGCACAAACAAACGAGCGTGTGGAAGCCGCCATCGCGGAGTTGGCGCCGCAGATCATGCCTGAGCGGTAGATTTTTTTCTCAATTAAAAAGGCCGCCTCTCGCGAGGCGGCCTTTTTTGTAGGAAGGGAAAGCGGATTAGCGCTTCGAGAATTGGAAGCGTTTGCGGGCGCCTGGTTGGCCGGGCTTTTTGCGCTCCTTCATGCGAGGGTCGCGTGTCAGGAGGCCTTCCTGCTTAAGTGGAAGGCGCAGGGCCTCGTCGATCTCGATGAGCGCGCGGCTGATTGCCAGACGCAGGGCGCCGGCTTGGCCATTGACGCCGCCGCCGACGGTGCGGATGGTGAGGTCGTAGGTGTGGACGGCGTTGGCGATTTCCAGCGGGCGGAGGATCTGGTTTTGAACCGAGAGGCTGGGAAAGTAGTCAGTGAAGTCACGGCCGTTGACCTTGATGGCACCGGAGCCGGGCTGCAGGCGAATGCTTGCGACGGAGGTCTTGCGGCGGCCTGTGGTTTGGATGGGTTCTGCATTGCTCATACGAAAAATCAGGCGGCTTGTGGATTCTGTGCGGTGTGCGGGTGCTCGGAGCCGGCGTAAACCTTGAGTTTGCCATAGAGGGCGCGGCCGAGACGGTTGTGAGGGATCATGCCACGGACGGCGCGTTCGATGAGAAGCTCTGGGCGGCGCTCACGGCGTGCGCGGAAGGTTTCGGATTTGTGACCGCCGACGAAGCCGGAGAAGCTCATGTAGGTCTTGGCGATTTCCTTTTTGCCGCCGATGGTGACCTTGGAGGCGTTGAGGACAACGACGAAGTCGCCTGTGTCGACATGCGGGGTGAAGATGGCTTTGTTTTTTCCGCGAAGGAGATTGGCGGCCTTGACGGCAACGCGGCCGAGAGGCTGGCCGGCGGCGTCGATGACCCACCAGTTGCGCTTCACCTCTTCGGATTTGGCTGAGAATGTTTTCATTCGTTGAATATGGAGAGTCGGCCAAGCTGAATCAGGCCCCCATTCATGTCAAATCCCAAAAAATGTTTCGATCCGCCGCCGGATCAAAAAGAAATTTTCTCCCGCTCTGTGGCCGCGAAGATTTGAAGCGCGCTCGATTCAGGAACCATGTTTCTGGCGTCCGCCTGCATGCGGTCGATGAAATCATCGCTGTGGGAGGGGTCGTGGTGCGTCATGTAAAGACGGCCCACGCCCGAGGCCAGTGCCAGCGAGACAACGCCTTTCAAACAGCCGTGTCCCCAACCCCTGCGTTTTTCGGCCTCCTCGGGCGTGTATTGCGTATCAGCGACGAGGATGGAGGCATTTTTTATAAAATTCATAATCCGCGCCTCGTCTTGGCCGTGTGTTTCATGATCGGAGAGGAACACAAAACTTCCGCCCGGTGCGTCGAAGCGATAGCCGAGACACCCCCCAGGATGGTTCGTGGGACATGTGGAGACGCGCACATCCCCGAGTTGCAGCTCGGCTTTTCCGTCCGGATCAAGTTGCTCGAAGCTCATTTCGCACTGCATGGCTTCGAGGGGCACGGGGAAGCAGTGGTCGCCATCCATCTGTTTCTCAAAAATCGACTTCAGAGAATCGGGCCTGGGATCGCGCCCGAGGACGCGAAGGCGATTGTTTTTGATGTAGGCAGGAATGAAAAAGGGAAACCCTTGGATGTGGTCCCAGTGGGTGTGGGTATTAAGAAGGGTGAGGGACAAGGGGGATGCTCCGAACTCATCGATGAGGGCACCCCCGAGCGGGCTGATTCCGGATCCGGCGTCGATGATAATGATCTGGTCTTGGATTCGCAATTCCAGACAGGTCGTGTTGCCTCCATAGCGGGCCGTCGAGTGGCCTGGTGTGGGAATCGAGCCCCGGACACCCCAGAAACGCGCCCAAGATTGGGAATGGGCGTCAGTCTGTTTATCGATTGGCATTTGGCAGTGTGAGGTTGAGGGGCAAAAACGAGTAGTAGGATCTTTAAGTTTCGCCCCCCTGAGGCGAAAGGTTTTATTTTAAAAAAATGCGGGTCGCTTTTCCCGATGGAGTTGGAACGCGCGGAGATGGTTCCCAAATCAAAAAGGCCGCCTCTCGCGAGGCGGCCTTTTTTGTAGGAAGGGAAAGCGGATTATCGCTTCGAGAATTGGAAGCGTTTGCGGGCGCCTGGTTGGCCGGGCTTTTTACGCTCCTTCATGCGAGGGTCGCGTGTCAGGAGGCCTTCCTGCTTGAGCGGGAGGCGCAGGGCCTCGTCGATCTCGATGAGCGCGCGGCTGATTGCCAGACGCAGGGCGCCGGCTTGGCCATTGACGCCGCCGCCAACTGTGCGGACGGTGAGGTCGTAGGTGTGGACGGCGTTGGCGATTTCCAGCGGGCGGAGAATCTGGTTTTGAACCGAAAGGCTGGGAAAGTAATCGGTGAAGTCACGGCCGTTGACCTTGATGGCACCGGAGCCGGGCTGCAGGCGGATGCTTGCGACGGAGGTCTTGCGGCGGCCTGTGGTTTGGATGGGTTCTGCTTTGCTCATACGAAAAATCAGGCGGCTTGTGGATTCTGTGCGGTGTGCGGGTGCTCGGAGCCGGCGTAAACCTTGAGTTTGCCATAGAGGGCGCGGCCGAGACGGTTGTGAGGGATCATGCCACGGACGGCGCGTTCGATGAGAAGCTCTGGGCGGCGCTCACGGCGTGCGCGGAAGGTTTCGGATTTGTGACCGCCGACGAAGCCGGAGAAGCTCATGTAGGTCTTGGCGATTTCCTTTTTGCCGCCGATGGTGACCTTGGAGGCGTTGAGGACAACGACGAAGTCGCCTGTGTCGACATGCGGGGTGAAGATGGCTTTGTTTTTTCCGCGAAGGAGATTGGCGGCCTTGACGGCAACGCGGCCGAGAGGCTGGCCGGCGGCGTCGATGACCCACCAGTTGCGCTTCACCTCTTCGGATTTGGCTGAGAATGTTTTCATCTTGATTAATTGAGAGTCGGGCAGTCTGAACGCCTTGCCCCGTCGTGTCAAACCCTGACAAAAAGTTTTTCGCGGGCTGATTTCCCGTTCAGCGGCGTCCGTTCAGGAAAAATGTCTTTACCTGCCCGAGGCCCTTGCACTCGACCATGCCGCGTTCTTCGAGGTTGAACTCGGAGTCGAGTTTGGCTTGGGTCTGCTCGGAGAGGTGGATTTTGCCCGGCATGCCGAATGATTCCATGCGGCTTGCGACATTCACAGTATCGCCCCAGAGGTCGTAGGTGAATTTGATCTTGCCGATGACGCCTGCGACGACCGGTCCGGAGTGGATGCCGATGCGCATGGCGAGGTTGGTGCCCCTTTTTTTGTTGATGCGCTCCAGAGCCTGAATCATCTCCAGCGAGGCGTCCACAACGGCACGGGCGTGGTCATCGCGGTGGTAGGGGAGACCACCGACCAGCATATAGCAATCTCCGATGGTTTTGATTTTCTCTCGCCTGCTTTCAAGCGCCCTGCGATCGTCTCGGGGAGGCCATTCATGATCAAGCCCTCGGATTTTTCTTTTTCGATTTCAACCAATTCCTTCTTCTCCTCAAGGCGCTCAAAAAGAAGGCGGTCCATGTCTCCCAGGCTATTTCTGGCAAGTTCCAGTGCGTGATTCACTTGGGTTTGTGCGCGGCCCATTTCGCGGAGGCGTTTTGTTTCCAAGGAGGTTTTAACACTCGCCCGCAGAATGGTCTTGTGGGGCGGTTTCACGAGAAAATCCTCAGCTCCGGTATCTATGCATTTCAAGGCCAGGTCGACATGCTCGGAGGTTGAGATGACTATGGCAGGCACCTCTTTGAGTTTGGGATGCTCGTTTTTGGTCTCCAAGATTTCGACCCCGTTCATATCCGGCATTTTTATGTCCAAGAGAATGAGGTCGTAGGGGTTTTCTAAAAGTTCCTCGATCGTGCCTTGGCCGTTGGAAGCTTCTGTGATATTCGTAAAACCCAGATCCTGAAGGTGCTTTTTGATGACTGCGCGCGTTGCTCCACAGTCGTCCGCTACCAGAATTTCGGAATCTTTGAGTTAAGCGGCGACTTCGTCCGGATCTGTAGAATCGAGCGAGGGCGAGTCGCTGAAGGACTGACTACTCATCCGGCTTTAGGAAGTGTGATCTCATTTAGAATCATTCAGCATTTGCATTCTGCGCATTCAGGGCAATCACTTTTTAAATTTTGAGCAGGCTTCGCTTCGAGTTCGGGGGGTGATTCCACATCGACCGCGCCGCCGTAATCGTGGGGCTTTTCAGTTGGGTCTGATCGTGGCCAGAACGCCTTTCGTGTTTTTTGAAACAGCACCGATGTTCCAGAGGAGAAATCCGCCGCGCGGACGCGGTGCGATGTTTTTTTCCAGTTGGAGCTGGCGCCTGATCTCGTCTGCGTCCCAGCCGTGGGAGGTGAGGCGATCCACGGCGATGCCGGGGACGATGGGAACGCCTCTGGGATTCACGCTCGGGCTCCTCCACCAGCGGAGGAGTGATGAAAAACTTTGGGGACCTTCCTCACGCCAATAGAGTTGAGGTGCGAGATAGTCGACCCAGCCGTTTTTCATCCAGGTGACGGGGTCGGCGAAGAGTTGGTTGTATTGATCGACGCCGGCTTTGACATCTGCCGGGGCGCCTTTGGTGTAAATGCCGAAGGGGCTCACGCCAAACTGCAGGCCGGGGCGTGTGGAGTGGACGGTTTGGCTGAGTTCGCGGATGAGGGCGTTCACATTTGCCCGCCGCCAATCGGGCTTGGCGAGATTGCCGCCTGCGGCTCGGTAGGCGGCGTAGGTTTTGTCGTCGGGGAAGTTGGGGAGCCCCCCCTTTTCGGTCGGGTAAGGATAGAAATAATCATCGAGGTGGACGCCGGAAATGTCGTAGCGGGTTACGAGGTCGCGCACGACGGCGTTGATGTGGCGGCGGACTTCGGGCGCTCCGGGGTCCATGTAGAGGACGGTGCCGATCCGGTAGGCGTATTGCGGAAACCGGCGGCTGATGTGGCCCGCTGCGCGAGGGTGGGAGACATTGGCTGCGGCGCGGTAGGGATTGATCCACGCATGAACTTCCAGACCGCGCTTGCGGGCTTCGCCTATGAAGAATGCCAGCGGGTCGTAGCCCGGCGACTGCCCTTGTTTTCCCGTGAGAAAACGGCTCCAGGGCTCGAGCTGCGAGGGGTAGAGGGCGTCGCTCTCGGGGCGCACTTGGAGAAGAACGGCATTGAGCCCCGCGCTCTTGGCGGCATCGAGCAGTCGCACGGCTTGGGCTTTTTGCTCGTCCACGCTGAGGCCTTGCTTCGAGGGAAAGTTGATGTTGTGGACAGACGAAATCCATGCTCCCTGCATTTCGGCGCGGGCGAGAGGCATCGAGGCAAGGAGAAGGACGGCGAGTGGAGTAAGGAGGTTTTTCATTTCAATAGAGGAAAGATTCTTCGGGAGCATCGGTTTCAGTAATGGAATCCGCAACGACAACTGGCATGTGCCTACCGCCCTCGACGGGAAAGGTGGCTTTTCCACGGACTTTCACCCAGGTCATTTTCGGAAGGTCGGTGGCGGGATTTGATTGCACGCTGATCGCCACGGGGCGCGCATCGGCTGCGCAGCACATGACAAAAAGGCGGGTCAGATTGAAACGGTCGCTGTTGGGATTTCCCGTGAGGGCGGGCAGGAATTGTCCGTTGACCTCGACTTGTTTGTTTTCAAAATCCTCGCGCATCGTGGGCTCGCCTGCCGCGTAGAGTAGGTCGACCGCCTCCGCCATGATGTAACCGTCGGCGTTTTTTTTGAGGTAGAGTGAGGGGTCCATCATCGTGCCTTCGGCCACGGAGCCGTCCGCATTCGGCAGCCCGGCGTCCATTGGTGGTGAAAATCCCGGGAGGTCAGCGATATTGTGGACCATGCCGCGATTCAGGACGGCGGTCGCGCCGAAGTTGCTTGGCGAGATTTTTGTTGCCGCGAGCAGCGGCACCGTAAGCAGAAGAAGCGGGAAAATTCCCACGCGGGAAAGACCGTGCTCTGACGATTCGCCGTTCATGGTCAGCAGGAGCGCCAGCGAGAGGATCAGCAGGACTCCGCCGGAAACAACGGTGTAGATGTGAAACGCCGGGTGCAGGTAGGAGGCGATGCGGCCGGAGAGATAAAAATAGGTCAGCACAATGCCCCAGACCATGAGGATGCCGGATGCCGTAAACCGTGAAAGGATGGCGTTCATGGCAGGACAACTGCGAGCCGCAGGCACAATAGGCCGGTGATGACAAAAAGCCCGAGGGCCAGCGCGGCAACAAAGCGGCGTGTGAAGACGGCGCTGTAGATGAATGCCAGCTTGAGATCCATCATGGGACCGAACACCAGGAAGGCCAGTTTGGCAACCGCTGGAAAGGCGACGAAAGTAGCCGCGATAAACGCATCCGACGAACTGCACAGCGAAAGAATACCCGCCAGTGTCATCATTGCTGGAATCGCCAAACGGTCATCGAGCGAAAGGGGCAGGAAAAGCTCCTGGTTCACCGCCGTGCTGAAGAGCGAGGCGACTCCAACGCCGAGGATGAAATAGACCATCACATCCAGAAAATCCCGCACGCCGGACTCCATTGCGGCGACAAGCCTGCGTCCGAGGGGGGCTGTTTTGCCATCCCCCGAGGGACCGGAGAGCATGACCGACTCGAGGATGGTTTTTTTGAGAACCGCCCCGATTGGGAGGTTCAGCACGGCGAGGCCGGCGAGCACGGCGACAAAGAATCCGAGCCCGAGTCGCAGAGCAGTGAACTCCGCCGCGCCTTGACCACGGAATGCGGCGTAGGTGCTCAGGGCTGTGATGGGATTCACAATCGGGGCGGCCAGCATGTAGGCGACTGCGCTGGAGACAGGCAGGCCCTTGGCAATGAGGCGCCGGATCACTGGAACAATGCCGCATTCACACATGGGAAAAACCATTCCCAGCACGCCGCCGAGGCAGACGGCTCCGAAGGCGTTGCGGGGAAGGAGCCGTGTCATGAGGCGGGATGGCAGGAACTGATCGATGAGGCCGGAGAGGAGCGTCCCGAGCAGAATGAACGGCACTCCCTCAAGCAACACGCTCAGGAAGGCGTAGGAAAAATCCTGCACACTGAAGGAAAACCACGCCGTATTCATGGGGTTTTCCTTTTTTCAAGCCGCCGCCGCGAGAGGTAGAACCAGCCGCCAGGGAGACCCCAGAGGAGATACACAACCATGCCGGTAATCGAGACCAGCATGCCGGTGCCCTTCGCCACGCCGCAGAGCACATGGAGAAGCTCATCCAGTAGGGCTTCGCGCACGCCGATACCATTCAGGCTGATGGGGAGCGAGGAAACGGCTGTGACGAGAGGCATGATCGACATCATGTCCAAAAAATCGACCTTCGGCGTGAAAGCTCGCGCCACGAAGTAGAACGCGGCAAAAAATGTCACCAGCATCGGTATCGTATAGAAGGCCCCCAGCAGTGCTTCTCGGCGGTTTTCGATGCAGAGTTGCCAGAGCTTGGAGAGCTTCATAATGGCGTCGCGGAAGGGCATTCCCGCAGGCAGGCGCTCGACCAGATGCCGCTTCGTGAGCACGAAGGATGCGACGAGGCCGACGGCCATCACAAAAAGAATGATGGCAAAAATTTTCATCGTATTGCCAACAGTCGCGCTTTGGGCGAACCACTCCGAGCGCGACCAGGCGAAAGCGAGGCCCATCGCGACAAGCACAAGAACGGCAAGCAGGCGGTCCACCGCCACGCTCAGAAACCCCGCCGTGCGGTGCTCGGGGTGCTCCCTCATGAGGTAAAGCACGCGCACCACATCGCCTCCGGTGGTGCCTGGGAGGAACTGGTTGAAAAACGCACCAATGAAAAACAACCGCGTGGTTTCGGCCAGTGGAACATGCAGGTGCAGCATTTTCAGAAAAAGCTGCCAGCGGATGATGCCGAAAAACTCGCAGGCTCCGGCCGAGATCATGGCGGCGAGGAGCCACCAAAGATCGGCGCGAGCCAGTGCCGCAGCCATGTCGGCGCGGCGCGCCGGATCGTGGAGAAGCCACCAGATCAGCCCGATGGTTACAACAATCTGGAGAGCCTTGATCAGCCACTCCGTGAAAGCAGATTTCACCCGTCCCCGGTCGGGATCGTTTTCAGCGTCTGGATCCAATGCGTTTTTTGGAGCCATTCGAGTTCAGGGTCACTCGGCGCTGACGGGCACACTGCGCCGACGGCGCGTGGGTGATTTTACAGGCTTCGCCGGTTCGGTTGCTTGGCGAGTGCTTGTATTTGGCTGCACAGCCGCGCTGTCCATGAGGTCGAAGCCAGGGAAGACCGGATGGGGATCCAGATCGCCGCCTGCGGCATGACCATTCACGACCTCAGCCACAGAGTTCTCCTTCGTGGTCGTTGTCCACTTCTTGCGGGCGACTGGTTTTTTCGCTGTGACGGTCTTTTTTTGCGGAGCTGGAGTTTTTTGATGGTGCAGGCGGCGGGCATTGAGGAGTTCCGGAACTTCCATGCTCTCGTCTTCGAGATCCTCGAATTGTGTTTCCTTGGGAGATCGGCCGTTTAAGTAGTCCGATGTTGCCTCAAGCAGGCGGGTCACATTTGTTTCCCAGGTGGCATGGGCTTCGTAGCCCTCCCAGTCGGGTTCGGGAAGTTTTCCGTGAAGGAGCGTGACCATGCCATCCGCCACGGCGTCGCTCGAATCGGGCTCCACATAAACGCCCAGACCGAAATGTTGCACGAGATCCTCCATCGGGCTCGTGCCGCTTGAGGCCAGCACGCGGCGGCGGGCATTCACGGCCGTGGTGAGTGTGGCTGTCTGGGAATGGAATGATCCGGCATAGGTCAGAAGGATGTAGTCCGCTGCCTGGAAATAGCTCAGGCGTCTATCCTCGCCCACGAATTCGTCGGAAATGTAAACCCTCTTCGAAAGTCCGAGGTCATCGGCGAGCATTTGATAATATTTGAGAGGTTTGTCCTTGTGGGAGGAAACGCTTCCGATGATGACCAGATGGACATCCGGGTTGTCGGTCAGGGCGCGGATGGCGAGGTCGATGTTCTTGTGGTTTCGGATCGTTCCGAAAGACAGAAAGACTTTCTTGCCCCGCGGAACCTTCCAATTCGCCCGGATGGTCTTGGGGTTTTGATGGACGGATAGGGTGGATTCCGGTCCCAGGGGAACCTCGACCGGATGGATGTGGCGGGGCAGTTGGGACGAACTGGAAAGGCGTTTGTGGGCAAGGGCGATGCGGAAGGGATTGAAGGAAAGCCTTGCGCACAGGACATTCCACCATTGGGGTCCGAACGCGTGATCGCGCGTGGAGAAGTGGAGGTTCGTTGTGTAAACGACCTTGTAAAAATGCGACAACAGCATGTGCGGCCAAATCCATAGCGCGGCCTGTGTGTCTGTATGACTGCCTGTAAGGACGATCATCGGCTTCTTTGAGAAAACATGCCATGCGAAGATCCACTGGTTGAAAATCGTTTGCTTGGCTTTGGCGAATTTCCGCGAAACGAAGCCGCCTTCTTGCGTGGCTCCCTCGGACATACATGGGATCACGGGATACTCCGCAGGGCGCGTGCGCAGGTAACCCGGACTGCAGAGCAGAAGGACCCTTATTCCAAGCTCGTGGAGGGCGGTTGCCTGCTTGTGAACCTGATCCGCAATAGCTCCGTGCGATCCCGGACAGTGGATTAAGATATCGACGGAATTTCGGTGGTTGGCGGGCATCGTCTTGTGTTTTGTGGTCTAAAAAAGGCTGTCCTCTCAAGTGGACTTTCGCCTTTTTTCATGCCCCGTGGGCTGTTCGGAAGCGCGCGGGTTTTAGAAAATGCGTTTCCCCTGAGTGCGGGGCAAGTCAAATTTGCCTTCTCCGCACGCATTCATGGGAGCGGGCACCCGTGTGGAATCAAAGTCCCGGGCTCGAGTGCATGATGCCGCCATCGGCAAAGATGGTCGTGGCGGTGAGGTAGCTGGCGCCGTCGCCGGCAAGGAAAGCCACCACACTGCCGATCTCCTCCGGCTGGGCCATGCGACCGAGCGGAATCGCGTCGTCGAGCTTTTTCAGCAAGGCGGGGTCCTTCATCGTGGAGGTGTTGATCGGCGTGGCCACGGCTCCGGGACCGACGGCTGTAACGAGGATGTTGTGCGGAGCGAGTTCGAGTCCGGCCGTGCGGGTGAGCATTCTCATTCCGCCTTTCGAGAGGCAATAGGCGGTATTGCCGGGCATCGGCCAGTCTTCGTGAACCGATGTGATGTTAATGATGCGTCCACCGCCGCCTTGGGCGATCATTTGCTTGGCGGCGATTTGGGTCCCGAAGAACGCGCTCTTGAGATTGATGTCGAGCACGCGCTGGTATTGCTCCTCGGTAGTGTCGAGCACGGAGGTGCGGGTCTCCACGCCGGCGTTGTTGACCATGATGTCGACGCGTCCGAAGTTGGAAACGGCTGCGTCGACGAGTTTCTGGAGGTCGGCTGTCTTGCTGACATCAGCTTGGACATGGACGGCCTTGTCACCGAGGGCGAGCACCTGCTGCTCGAGGGCCACTGCGGTTTCCGGATGGACGATATAATCGATAACAATGTTCGCACCTTGCTTGGCGAGTTCGAGAACGATGGAGAGGCCAATGCCGCTGTTGCCTCCAGTGACGATGGCTGTTTTTCCTTTGAGTGTCATAGGTCGGCGGATGCTCTCCCTCTCAAGGCTTGCGGGCAATGAAAAAAAGGGCATATTCAAACCTGCTCGAAGCACACGGGGGCATAGCTCAACGGTTAGAGCAGGCGGCTCATAACCGCTTGGTTGTCGGTTCGAATCCGGCTGCCCCCAATTTCTCTACACAAAAAACCGGCCGCGTTTCGGGTGAAAACCCCAACGCGGCCGGTGTGTTTTTTGAATCTTGGGCGATCAGGCGATCGTCACATCTTTGCAGAGGTAAACATCCTGAATGGCGTGGAGCAGCTTGGCTCCCTCGTCCATCGGGCGCTGGAAGGCCTTGCGGCCGGAGATGAGGCCTGTGCCGCCGGCGCGCTTGTTCACCACGGCTGTGTAGACGGCTTCGTTGAAATCGTTCTTGCCGCTGGCGCCACCGCTGTTGATGAGGCCTGCGCGGCCCATGTAGCAATTTGCCACCTGGTAGCGGCAGAGGTCGATCGGATGCTCGCTGGTGAGCTCGGTGTAGATGCGCTCGTCGAGTTTGCCGTAGCTGGATCCACCGGAGTTGAGGGCCTTGAAGCCGCCGTTGTTCTCGGGGAGCTTCTGTTTGATGATGTCGGCTTGGATCGTGCAGCCGAGGTGGTTCGCCTGGCCGGTGAGGTCGGCGGAGAGATGGTAGTCCTTGTCGCCTTTGATGCTGAACGCGGGATTGCGGAGGTAGCACCAGAGGACGGTCGCCATGCCGAGTTCGTGCGCGAGGGCGAAGGCTTCGGCGACTTCCACGATCTCGCGGTGGGCGTCATCCGAGCCAAAATAAATCGTGGCTCCGATGGCTGCCGCGCCCATGTCGGACGCTGTCTTCACCTTTCCGAACAGGATTTCCTTGAAGGCATTTGGATAGGTGAGGAGCTCGTTGTGGTTGATCTTCACCATGAATGGAATTTTGTGTGCGTATTTGCGGGAGACCGTGCCCAGCACGCCGAATGTCGAGCAGACGGCGTTGCAACCGCCTTCGATCGCGAGCTTCACGATGTTCTCTGGATCAAAATAGGCGGGATTTTTTGCGAAGCTGGCGCCAGCGGAGTGCTCGATGCCTTGGTCAACCGGGAGAATCGAGACATAGCCGGTGCCGGCGAGACGGCCGGTGTTGTAGATGCGCTGAAGGTTGTTGATAACGCGCTGATTGCGGTCGGTCGGTGCGAAGATGCGGTCCACAAAGTCCGGTCCCGGCAGATGTAGGGCGTCTTTGGAAACGGTTTTCGATGTGTGCTTGAGAAGGTAATCAGCCTTGTCGCCGAGTGCGGATACGATGGTGTCGATCATTGGTTTTTCGGTTGAGCCGACAGGCATAGTGGACGCTTTTTGCTTTGTCCAGCCTCGGGCGCGCGTTTTTTTTCCTGCGTTCGTCCGGGGTTTTCCATTGACCCGGAGCTTGTATTCTGGGATACGCCCATGCTCGCATATCGTGCATATCCCATCTTGGCGTATATTTGCTTTGCTCCACGAGGGTGTGTATGATTCCGCGGCCGGGCTGTTCAGTGCCCCTGAACGCCTCGTCCGGTTTTGCTTTGATGATATTCTGAAATGATTTCCTGGATTTGTTTTGAATGGGAGCTTGCCTCCTTGGAGTTGCCCGTGCCGTCTGTTCCTCCTCTTCTTTTACGCCCGGCGGAGAAGGGCGAGGAGGATACGGTTCTTAAGGTGCTTCTCACGGCTTTTGCAATGGATACGGCGTGGGGTGATATCAGCCGCAGGCTGGAAGAGGGAATGGAGCACTATGTGGAGGCGGCTTTTGACCGACCGGATCCCTCCTGCATCGTCGCCCTCCACGGTCAAAGGGTCATCGGCGCTTCGCTGCTCGATGCCAACCCGGATGCCGGCAATCACTTGCTTAGCGGTCCCATGATTCTTCACGAATACCGGAATCGCGGTGTCGGCAGCGGATTGCTTGCCGCTTCGTTGATTTTTCTTCGCGACAAGGGACTGACCAAAGTGCGCGGTGTGACCCGGGCGAATTCAACGGTCTCCCGTTTTGTTTATCCGAAATTCTCAAGCGTCCAGTCGCCTTACAATCAAGATCCGCTCCTGCCAACGGGGCGCTGATTTTTTCGCTTCCCACCGCAGGACCGATCAATAATGCTCCCCAACAGGATGAAGGGCTTTTTCGGTCAATACGAAACAGGGGGATTCTTTGATGAAATGTTTCAAGCGGATGGAACCGTGCGCCCCCACTACGCAAAAATTCTCGAGCGCTTTTCGGAAATGGACCCCGTCGCTTTCGAATCCAAGCGGGCTCTTGCGGAAAAGACCTATCTCAACCAAGGAATCACCTTCACCGTTTACAGCGGCGACGAGGGCACCGAGCGCATCATGCCTTTCGATCTGGTGCCCCGTATCATCCCCGCCGACGAGTGGTGCCTGCTTGAGCGTGGCCTTGAGCAGCGTCTGCGCGCGCTGAACCTTTTTTTGCATGATATCTACCACGATCAGCGGATCGTGAAGGAGGGGGTGATCCCGTTGGAGATCATTCGCACGGCCAAGCACTACCGGCCCGAGTTGGTCGGGCTCGATGTGCCCCATGACATTTATATCCACATTTGCGGCTCGGATCTCATTCGAGGAGCCGATGGGACCTACATGGTTCTTGAGGACAACGGGCGCTGCCCCTCGGGTGTTTCCTACCTGCTCGAAAACCGCCAAGCCATGAAGCGGGTTTTTCCGAAGCTTTTCAGCCGCCATGCGGTGCGTCCGGTGGACCGCTACCCGCAGGAACTCCTCGAAGTGCTGCGCCATGTGGCGCCGCAGGGGAATCCCGATCCAACCGTGGTGTTGCTCACACCGGGCATCTACAATTCTGCCTACTTCGAGCATTCGTTCCTCGCCCGTTCGATGGGCATCGAAATCGTGGTGAGCCAGGATCTCGTGGTGAAAGACGCCTGTGTTTACATGAAGACCACAAAGGGGCTCAAAAAAGTCGATGTCATCTACCGCCGCATCGATGACGATTTTTTGGATCCCACCGTCTTCCGCAAGGACTCGGTCCTCGGCGTTCCCGGAATAGTGAATGCCTACCGCGAAGGCAATGTGAACCTCTGCAACGCGCTCGGCACCGGCGTCGCTGATGACAAGGTCACCTATTACTATGTGCCGGCGATGATCAAATTCTACCTCGGCGAGGATCCCATCCTGCCGAATGTCGAGACCTACCTCTCTGCTGTCGATTCCGACCGGAAATTCATTTTGGAAAATCTCGAGAAGCTTGTCGTCAAGGCCGCCAACGAGAGTGGTGGCTACGGCATGATGATTGGCCCGAACGCCAGTAGCGAGGAGGTCGAAAAATTCCGCGCTGCGATCATCGCCGACCCGCGCGGATACATCGCGCAGCCGGTCATCAGCCTCTCCCGCTCGCCGTGCTATTTCGATGGCAAATTCGAAGGCCGGCACATCGACCTTCGGCCCTACATTCTCATGGGTGAAAAAACAACGATTGTGCCCGGCGGCCTCACGCGCGTGGCCATGCGCAAGGGCTCGTTGGTCGTGAATTCCTCGCAGGGCGGCGGAAGCAAGGACACCTGGGTTTTGGACGAAACGGAGGCCGCATGCTGAGCCGCGTTGCCGATTCCTGCTTCTGGCTGAGCCGCTACATCGAGCGGGCGGAGTCCAGTGCGCGCATCCTGGATGTGAATATCCAGCTCGTCCTTGACTCGGAGGTTCAAAGCGGAAATGACGCCAGCGACCTTTGGAGGCCCATCCTTTCAACACTCGCCGAGCAGGAGCTTTTTCAGAGCCAGCACGGAGAGTTGACCGGCGACACCGTGATGGAATTTGTGACCTTTGAAAAAGCCAATCCCAGCTCGATTTTGTCATCCGTGACCCACGCCCGCGAAAATGCCCGCACCGTGCGTGAGCAGATATCCAGCGAAATGTGGGAGCAGTTGAACCGCCTATATTTGCACCTCCAGAGCCCTGCTGCCCGCACTGCTTTCCGGGAAAGCCCTATCGGCTTCTACCGGAGTCTTGTGGATCAATTCCACTCTTTCCAAGGCATCACCGACGCGACGATGACGCATGGCGAGGGTTGGCACTTCCTGCAGGCGGGAAAATACATCGAGCGGGCGGATTCCACATCGCGGGTGCTGGATTTCAAATACCATGTCCTGCTTCCCAGCGGCGAGCGGGTGGGGGGGGATGTGGACATCACGCAATGGATGGCCGTGCTGCGCTCGTGCAGTGCGATGGAGGCCTACCTCAAGCTCTTTCACGGCCGCGTCACTGGCTGGGAGGTGGCTGGTTTCCTGATACTGCATGACAGCTTTCCCCGCTCCATCAGATTCAGCGTGGATGCGCTTGACCAGGCCCTGCACAGCATTTCCGGCAGCGAGCGCGGGCATTTCAGCAACGAGGCCGAGCGCCTCTCGGGCATGCTCCGCTCGAGCCTCGACTACACAACTGTCGACAGCATTTTCCAATCCGGTCTCCATCAATACCTCGACCAAACCCAGACGCGCATCGCCGAGGTCTCGCGGGCTTTGGCCGAAACCTACTGCCGCTGGCTGTGAGTCAAAAAGAATCCTCTCCGCGTCCGCTCACGCTTACCGTGCTGGACACCTACGCCTTCGAGGCTTTGCTGAAGCGGGTGGCCCGCTCGTTTCAGCTTTCGCTGCGCATTCTGCCGGCCCGGTTGCGGCCTACGCTCTCGCTGGCCTACATGCTCGCCCGGGCCTCGGATACTATTGCTGACGCTTCGTCGGCCCCGGATTTCCAGCGGCTCGCCTTGCTGCGCGGGTTGCCTGATCTTTTCCCGGAGAAGTCGCCCGATTTGGGGTTGAGCGGCTCCGAGCGCGAGTTGCTGAATCTGATGCCCCGTTTGCTTGAGGCTCTGAAAACCCTTCCCGACCGTGAGGAAATCATCTCTCAGTGGCGAATCATTCTCGAGGGCCAGATTTTCGATGTGGAGCGCTTTGCGGAACCATCACCCGGCACGCCGGCAGCACCGCTGACTCCCGATGAATTGGAGAGATACACCCAGCTCGTCGCAGGCAGCGTCGGGGAGTTCTGGACGCGTCTCTGTTTCAAACATGTGCCGGATTATTCCTCCAGGCCGCTTGATGAAATGCTGCCGCTCGCCCGCAGTTTTGGCCAGGCGCTGCAGTTGATCAATATTCTGCGGGACCGCCGCTCGGATGCCGATGCGGGCCGCATTTACATTCCGGACGAGCGTTTCTATGTGGAAATGCAGCATGTTGCCGAGTTGCTGAAATCCGCCGCCGAATATACGGCCGCCATCCAACCGCGCGCACTCCGCGCAGCGTGTGCCCTGCCGCTCGATCTCGCCAATCAAACCCTGGCCCTGATCGCCCAACACCCGCTGGGAGTCGGAGTGAAAGTGCCCCGCTACAAAGTCTGGATTGCCTTTGCGAGGGCCTTCTGGCGCTAAATTTCAGACTCTTGGCGGGCTTGATATCCGGCCACGAATCGCTCGCGGAATTCTTGAAAAGTTCCCTTCAGAATGTGCTCCCGCGCTTGGCGAGTGAGGTTCAGATAGAAGTGTAGGTTGTGGATGGATATCAGCCGCAGACCGAGGATTTCTTCTGCTTTCACAAGGTGCCGCAGATAGGCGCGGGTAAAGTTCCGGCAGGCGTGGCATTCGCAACCGGCTTCGATGGGGCCGGTGTCCTCGGCAAACGGGGCGTTCTTGAGGTTGATCGTGCCAGCGGCAGTGAAGGCGGTTCCGTTACGCGCCAGACGGGTCGGCAATACGCAGTCGAACATGTCCACGCCACGGGCGATCATTTCAATAATCTGAGGAGGGGTGCCCAATCCCATGGCATAGCGCGGATGGTCCGAAGGAAGGAAGGGCACGGCATTCTCAATGGCTCGGAACATCTCGTTCTCCGGTTCGCCGACGCTCACTCCGCCGACGGCATAGCCATCGAAGCCTATTTCGACCAACGCCCGGGCGCTCTTCTCGCGCAGGTCGGCATGTGACGATCCCTGCACGATGCCGAATATAAAAGGTCGGCCTTCCGCCGGCTGCGCATCCCACCAATCCCTGCAGCGGCGCGCCCAGCGCAGTGTGAGGTCGAGACTCTTCGAAGCGTCGGAATGGCTGCACGGGTGCGGGGGGCATTCGTCGAAAAGCATGACGATGTCAGAGCCGAGGTCGCGCTGGATTTCCATCGAGGTCTCGGGACCGATGAAGGTTGGTGTGCCATCCAGATGGTTCTGAAAATGCACGCCCTGCTCGGTGATTTTGCGAAGTTTCGCGAGCGAGAAAACCTGGAATCCACCACTATCCGTCAGGATCGGGCGGTCCCACGACATGAACTGGTGCAGGCCCCCGAGGCGGGCGATGAGTTTTTCACCCGGACGCACATGGAGGTGGTAGGTGTTCCCCAGAATGATCTGGGCACCGAGGCTGCGAAGCTCGTCCGGGCTCATGGCTTTCACCGTGGCCTGCGTGCCCACGGGCATGAATATCGGCGTTTGCACGGGGCCGCGCCGTGTGTGCACAGTCGCAGCCCGGGCGGAACCCTCGACCGCTTCGAGCGTGAATGAAGAGCCCAAGGCGAGGCTCACTTTTTAGGAGCCGCGCCTGCGAGGGCCAGGGAGATGTCGATCACATCCGAGACCTTGTCGAGATTCTCGCCTTGCTTGATTCCATAGTCGCCGCGGTTGATTTGGAAATTTGTGCGGACGACGAGGAGATCGCCCTGCATCTTCCCGCCGGTGCGGTCCGCAAGGCGGCCGGGCAGGTAAGTGACTTTTACCGGAACAACGACTTCCTTGGATACGCCCTTCAGAGTGAAGATTCCCTTCACATCGGCCGTGCCGCCATTCCCGTCTTTTTTAGAGTTCAAGACCTCCTTGATCTCGAAAGTGATTTCGGGGTGCTTCGCCGTGTCGAGCCACTCGGCGCCGAGCATGTGCTCCTGCATCATGGGATTCGGCACGGTGAGAGTTTTGGCGTCCACGATGATTTTTCCTTTGATGTCCTCTGGCTCCGCCGGATCTGCAGAAATGGTTCCGCTGATGCCGTTGGTTGTGCCGCTGATGGATTCCAGCGGTGCGTCGAGTTTGAAGACGATATTGTTCACGCCTTTCGGATCTTTGAAATCGAAGGCGACTTCATCGGCGAAGGCTTGAGTGGCGAGGAGTGCTGCGAGGGCGAAGGCTTGGATTTTCATAGAGTTTGGGATTTTCGTTTGGAGAAGAGGAAACTGGCGGCAAAGACCGCGAATGACAAGCCGGTTCCCAAAGCGACGAAGTCCACTCCGGGAATGAATTTCTCCTGCTTCACCTCATAGGAAATACCGGTGATTTCATCCGTCGCGGGAATGGTAATGTAGGTCTTCGTCCAGCCCATGTCGGCGCCGCTGAACCACCACCACGAAAGGCAAGTGGAGAGGATGAATAGGGCAAGGAGTCGAGTGATCGTGCGAAGCGTGAATTTCATGGAGAGGCGGGTTTGTTGGATGGCTCTTGCTGAACCTGCCTGCGAAGTTGGCTCATATTCGGAACTTCCAGAAGCAATCTTTTCCCATCCTTCGAGACAATGCCGGTGGCCGTCACTCGCTCTCCGACGAAAGTTTTGAGGAGCCGCGTGGAGAAATCGCCTTTCTCGGAATTCATAAAACACAGCGCGACATCCCCCGATTCCGCTCCTTTGAAGATAAGGAAGCGTTTCGAACCCTCTTCGCGGAATTGCGCGATTTCCCCGGTTACCATGGCCGTTTTGCCATTCCTGCGGGCGATGGCTGCGCGCTCCCCGGCGGTGAACTGCTCTCTCTCCTCTTCGGCCTCGGTCGGCGCGGATTTCTTTTTGTCCTGATCTGTGAAGTTGAGTGCCGAAAAAATTCCGCCCACAGCAAGAATGGCCGCCATAGTTGCGATCCACACGGAAATACGCCGGGCAGGCTTTTTCGAAACGGCTGCCGGTGCCACAACCGGCTTGGTCCTTGGCGCAGTTTGAACGCCTCGCTTGTTTTTCAAACGCTCCAAATCCGCCAGCGCTGCGGCGGCGCTCGCCGGGCGGTCATCCGGAAAAAATGCAAAAAGACCCTCGACCCAGGCGGTGAGCTCTATCGGCAAGTCCGGACGATATTCGGCGAGCGGTATGAAATCATGCTGCAGATGCGAAGAGATCACAGCAGGAACACCCGCGCCGTCGAAGGGATTCCGCAGTGTGAGGGCGCGGTAAAAAACACACCCGAGCGAATAGATGTCGGTTCGGTGGTCGATCGGTTGGCAATGCAATTGCTCGGGCGAGAGGAAGTAGATCGAGCCGGTCAATGCGCCAGAGTGGTCAAGCGTTTGCTCGGATGGAGCCGTCATGACTTTTGCGAGTCCGAAATCCAGCAGCTTCACCCTCAGATCGCCGGCTTCGGTCCAGGTGGTCATGATATTCGCCGATTTGATGTCCCGGTGCACCATGCCCAGCGAGTGCGCCGCGCCGAGCGCGTCGAGGCACTGTCTGGCGAATTGGCCGAACACCGTGGCGTCCATAGGCGCTTTCAGTTTGTCCAAGCTCGTGCCGTTGATGAATTCCATAACCACGAACACATTTTCGTGGGATGGCAGGAAATCGAAAATCGTAACGATGTTCGGGTGTTGCAGGCTGGCGAGGCGCTTGGCTTCGTTGAAGGCTCCTGCGGCATCGCTGAGCGCGTCGGCTGCGGTGTGAACGCTTTTGATGGCCACATGGCGGTTCAAAAGCTGGTCATAGGCGAGGTAAACAGCACCTTCCCCGCCGGAGCCGAGCTTGCGGTCGATCACATAGCGCCCGCCAATCACTGAGGCTTCGATATCAGATTCCACAGCCCGCGACATGAACAGGGAAGGTGCAGAACTCAAGCCGCCATGTATTGCGATTCCGTAACAATGGTCGGCGGGAGGGAGGAGGTGTCAGAGGACCACGGCAAAGAGGAGCTGACTACCGTTGCTGCATTCCTGCCCTGGCGGGGTTCGCCGGTCCGCAGTCCATGGCCCCTGACGCACGAAACCTAATATCCACAGGCAGGCGAGGCAACTGGTAATCCAACGATCTTGCCCGCTGGCCGCGACCGTGCAAAATCCCGCGCATGTCTTCCATCAATCAGGATTCCGTCCGCCAGGCGCTTAGCGCTGTCAAATACCCCGGGTTTTCGCGTGATATCGTTTCATTCGGCTTGCTCCGCGATGTGGCGGTGAATGGAGCGGACATCGATGTGCAGTTGGTGCTTTCGACCAATGACACAGGTATCGCAAAAAAAATCCACGCCGATGCCACAGCGGCGCTTCAATCCATGGGCGGTGCCGGCCGTGTTTCTGTGAAGATCGATGTTCAGGCTCCCGCCACAACCACCGGAGCAGTTGGCCCCGCGAAGATCGAGGGAGTTAAGCATGTCATCGCCGTTGCCAGTGGAAAGGGAGGTGTCGGCAAATCCACCGTCGCGGCGAATCTGGCTCTCGCACTCGCGCAATCCGGCGCCAAGACGGGCCTCTGCGATTGCGATATCTACGGCCCGAGCATTGCTCTCATGTTCGGCGGAACCAACGAGCGCCCGACGGCCGATGATGACAACCGCATCATCCCCATAGAGCGTCACGGAGTTTCACTTATGTCGATGGGTTTCCTCCTCGACGATGGATCTCCCGCCGTCCTGCGCGGGCCGATGGTGACCCGCTACACTCAGCAATTTTTGCGTCAGGTCGCTTGGGGCGACCTCGATTTTCTCATACTCGACCTCCCGCCCGGCACCGGCGATATCCAGCTCACCATCGTTCAAACCGTGGCGCTTTCCGGGGCCATCATCGTCACCACGCCGCAGGAAGTCGCACTCATCGACGCGCGGAAAGCCATTTCGATGTTCGGCAAAACGAATGTGCCTGTGCTCGGGATCGTGGAAAACATGAGCTTCTTCGTGTGTCCGGGGGATGGCAAACGCTACGACATCTTTGGCACGGGTGGAGGTTCCCGCGAGGCGGCGAAGCTTAAGGTGCCACTGCTCGGCGAGGTGCCGATCGAACCCCTCGTGCGCGAGGCGGGCGACACGGGGCGTCCAGCGGTGGCGGCGCATCCGAGCAGTGCCGCAGCGGGGGTTTTCAAAGGCATTGCTGAAAAAATCCGCGCCACAGTCGGGTAGCGCGAAGCGGCTTCAGGGCTGGTTCTCGGGTTGGCGGGCAACCTTCGAGGCGTGCTGGTCGATTTTTCCGGCAAGCGTTGGATTTTTTGGATCCAGCGCATGGGCTTTTTGCCAATACATGACGGCTTCTGTTGTTTTGCCGAGTTTCTCGTAGGCGTCTCCGATGTGCTCCAGCACGACGGGATCTGGCGATTCCAGAAGCGAAGCCGCGCGGAGCAATTCCTTCACCGCCTCCTCGTGCCGGCCTTGGTGGAAATAGACCCATCCGAGGGTGTCGACATAAGCTCCATTGTGCGGGTCGAGTTCCAAGGCGCGGGTGACGAGTTGTTCGGCGTCGTCCAGGTTTTCACTCCGCTCGGCCCACATGTAGGCGAGGAAATTGAAGGGCTCTGGATTTTCGAGATCGAGGCTGATGGCTGTTTTCATCAACTCGGCTGCTTTCACGAAGTGTCCAGCGCGTTCGGCGGCGGCGCCGTAGCTCAGGAAAAAGGCCGCATCGAGCATCTCGGGATTTGAGTTCGATGCTTCAATAAGAGTGCGCTCGAAGGCCATGAGCGCGGCGGCGTGTTGGTTCGATTGACTCAATGAGACGGCCCGCAGAAGCGTGAAACCGGTCAGGTAGGGGAAGCGCTTCTCGGCCTCGTTGGCGTATTGAAGGGCAGTATCGGTGTCGCCTGCGCGCAGGGCGGTGCGGATGATGTCCTCGTAGCGGCGGGGATCGATGGGGGCGATCACCAGCGCTTGGCGCATGCTCGCGAGGGCTCCGGGAAGCTCGTTTTGCCGGAGTCGGACTCGGGCGAGTTGGTCGTAGGCGGCTAGGTTCACCGGATTTTCCTTGATGACTTCTTCGAGAAGTCGCGCGGCGGCGGCATTGTCGCCGGTGTGGGCGTGGCACTCGGCCAGTTTTTCCTTCAATCCAGCGATGGAGGGATTCTTCTCAAAGGCCGCCTTGTAGAGTTCCACAGCGCTGGTGGCATCCCCGCACGCGAAGTAATAGTCCGCCGTGCGCGAGAGAATTTCCGGATCCTTCCCGCTGTTCTGCGCGGCGCGGTCAACCAGAACGAGGATTTTTTCCCAGTCGCTCTGCGAGATCGGACGCTTTGAACGCCGTGTGTCTCTCAATCGCAAATCGGCGAGATCAAGCCAGAAGGCGGGATTTTTGTTTTCGGATTTCAGGACTTTTTGGAAGAGGGCTTCAACCCGCTTGCTTTGCCCTGTCGCCCGGCAAACCTCCCAAAGAACCTCAAACGCATTGGATTGATCCGGCGCAATGTCGAATGCGATGGATGCGAATTTTTCCGCAAGAGCCGGTTTTTCAAGCTGGCGAAGATAGATGTTTGCCAGCGCAATCGCCGCCGAGGGATTTCGGGGAGAGGCTTTTGCGGCATCCTTCAGAATGGAGAGGGCCTCCGTCGTCTCGCCACGGCGCAGGTGATGCTGCGCCACATCCAAGGCCAGATCGCAAAAGCCGGGATCCAAGGCGAGCACACGCTTTTTGGTTTCAAGCGCCTTGTCCGGACCCTCGGTCTCCTCCTCAAAAATGGCCTGCATGTAGCGGGCATGGGCTTCAGCGGTTCTTTCCGCCCGGTCGGAAAGCTCCAACGGCACGGCATGGGCAAAACACTCGGGAATCTGGAATTCGGCCTGCGAACCCGAGGCGGAAAACGAAAAGCCAATCAAGCCGGCGATTCCCGCCATGCAGGCTGGAATCCGGAGCAGGGCGTGACATGCCGATCGTCCCTTCATTGCCAAAATAGTAATCCTTCAAAGGCGTTTTTCCACCTGGAAATGAACGGCGCCTCGGAGTTCAGATTTCTTGAAACCCATGGAGAAGTCCGCGATAGTCGGCAATTTCATGGCGAAGCGCTCCACACCATTCCAAGTTCCGGCCCTGGTGGTCGGTTTGGTGCTCCTTTTTCTGGGAATTTACCTCTTCGCCTCCCTCGCGAGCTACGACCCTCGTTCCGTTCCAGGCTGGGCACCGCTCATCAGTAGCGTGTCCAAATCCGTCGGAGCGAGTCCGAATCTCGGAGGTCCTTTGGGGGCTATTCTTGCAGGGTATTCGCTTTTTTTCTTCGGAGGCGCGGCCTATCTGCTGGCGATGGTGACCATCGGCTACGGCCTCGCAAAGTGGTTTCTACCCGGCTATCGCCTGCGTGACAAAGTCCCATGGGGCCTCCTCATGGTCCTGCTCGGAGCCTGTCTACTTCAACTCCAGCCGCTCTTTTTGTCTGATTGGAAATCCGACCTCCGCATCGAGGGCCCAGGCGGATTTTTCGGACTCTGGCTGGGCCGTAAAGCCATCTACAACCTCGTCGGGAGCTTCTCGTTTTTTCTCCTCTCCGCCCTTTACATCATTAGCCTCTTGTATGCCCTGACCTCGCATCCCCTCCGCGATGGACGCATGGCTTGGAAGTCTTTTCTGGCTTGGCGCGAAGCCCGTCGCCTGGCCCGCTTGCAAACGCTTGCCGCCGATAAACGCATTGAGGAGGAGCGCGCCGCGCTTGAAAAGAAAGCGGACAAGTTAGAGAAAAAAGCCCGCAAAAAAGGCATCGAAATTCCCGAACCGGAGCTGGAGCTATTCCCGGCTGATTTGCCGGAACCCGAAATCATCGATGCCACGGCCTCAGCTCCCTCGAAAAAACCGAAACTCTCGGAGTTGCGGGCCACCCGAGAGACCAAGGATTCCTTTCCTCCCGGCCTCGTCGATGTGCATTTCGAGAATTACACCATGCCAGGCACCGAGTTGCTGGATGCTCCCGATGAGACCGATCGCGAGCCTCTCGATCGCGAGGAGCTGAAAAATAATCAGAACCTCATTATCGATACTCTGGCGCAATTCGGAATCAAGGCCACTCCTGGCACGATCACGAAGGGGCCTACGATCACCCGCTATGAGGTTTATCCAGATGTCGGAGTGCGTGTTGACAAAATCGTGGCCCTGGAGCGCGACATCGCCCGCGCGACCCGCGCCGAGAGGATCAATATCCTCGCGCCAATTCCCGGAAAGGACACCGTGGGTATTGAAATCGCCAACTCGAAGAAAGTGAAAGTCACCCTTCGCGAGCTTTTCGAGAAGGACATCTGGCGCGAATCCTCCGCAAAGCTCCCTCTTGCTCTGGGCATGGATGTTTACGGCAACACCATCATCGGCGATCTTGCCAAAATGCCGCACCTTCTCGTTGCGGGAACCACCGGTAGCGGAAAGAGCGTTTGCATCAATTCGATTATCGCCAGCTTGCTTTTCCGTTACTCTCCGGAGCAACTGCGCTTTATCATGATCGATCCGAAGGTCGTGGAAATGCAGATTTACAATTCCCTTCCGCACCTGATCACTCCCGTAGTCACCGATCCCAAAAAAGTCCTCCTCGCCCTGCGTTGGGTTGTGGATGAAATGGAGCAGCGCTATCGCATTTTCGCCAAGTGTAAGGTCAAAAACATTTCCGGCTTCAATGAGCGTCCGCTTCCGAAATCCCAAGCCGAACTCGATGCCGAGAGTGCTGCCAATGCCGCCAAGGAGAATCCCGCTCCCGAGCCTGAAGCCGTGATGGAAGAGCCAATCGATCAGACCGCCGAGCTTCTGGAAGAGTCCGTTCCCGCTGCCGAAGCCGAAGCGACTTTCCCGACCGGGGAAGCATCCGAAGAAGAGCCCCCCGATGAGGAACCCATGGCCCCGCCCGTTCGCGTGCCGCGCTCGGACGACCTCATCATTCCAAACCGCATGCCATTTATCGTCGTGATTATCGACGAGTTGGCGGATCTCATGCAGACCGCTCCGGCGGATGTCGAGAGCGCCATCGCCCGTATCACCCAAATGGCCCGCGCCGCCGGCATCCACATGATCGTTGCCACCCAGACGCCCCGCGCCGATGTCGTCACTGGAATCATCAAGGCAAACATCCCGAGCCGTATCGCATTCCAGGTCGCTTCGAAAATCGACAGCCGCGTTATTCTTGATGAGAACGGAGCCGAAAAACTCCTCGGTCAAGGTGACATGCTCTACCTCCCGCCCGGCACCTCGAAATATACTCGCGCCCAAGGCGTGCTCGTCACTGAGGAGGAAATCCACCGCCTCGTGGAATTTGTCTCCAAACAAGCCGAGCCAAATTTTGAAAAAAGCATCCACGACAAACTCACCAGCACCACGATTCCCGAGGAGGAGGTCAGCGACGAGGATGAGGAGCTTTGCACCAAATGCCTTGAAGTCATCCGGCAGGAGAACCGCGCCTCGACCTCCATGCTCCAACGCCGCCTGAAATTAGGCTATACACGCGCCGCTCGTGTGATGGATATTCTGGAGCAGCGCGGCATCGTCGGGCCCAAAGACGGCGCGAAGGACCGCGAAATTCTTGTCGATCTGAACGAGGAGGGGCAATTTTGAAACACCAAGACCAACAGCCCGAAAGCGATTTCTTTATCGGCGCACGGCTCTCCGCGCGCCGACAGAAACTCGGCATCCAGCTCGAGAAGGCCGCCAAGGATATTCGTGTCTCCGTGTCCCGCTTGAGCCAGATCGAATCCGATGACTTCTCCAGCTTTGCCCATCCCACTTACGCGCGGCTGTTCCTGGTCGATTATGCGAATTACCTGCGCGTCCCGCTCGAGGAAATCCGCGATTACCTGCCCGGCAGTAAAAAACTCGGCACCTCCGATAACCGATATCTCGAAGTTCTGCTGGCCCGCCAAACTTTCCTTCACGGCGATCAGTTCAAATCCCTCCGCCGCCTTCTTTTTGGCGTTGGTGCCGGCCTTCTCGTCCTTATTCTCATCGGCCTCGGCATCTATTTTTGGAAGACTTGGAAAAAGTTTGAGCGCGTCCAACCGGCCGCCACTTCTCCCGCTGCAACGCCGGTTCCCACACCAAGACCTATCGCCTCTCCCACCGCGAAGCCCCGTCCATCAATCACTCCTGCTTCCATCCCCGAGCCAATTCGGACCATTCCCGAGGCCACGCCTACTCCTACACCCGCCAGCAAAGCCTCGCCAACACCCTTCACCCTTCCGCCATTCGAACCCTCTCCCCGGCCAAAACGCCCGCAATGAAATCTTCCACTGAAGCCGCCCCGCGCCGGGTTGGCATGATCAGCCTCGGCTGCGCCAAAAATCTCGTCGATGCCGAGATCATGCTTGGATCCGCAAAATCCGAGGGATTTGAAATCACCGCCGACCCTGCCGAAGCTGATGTGCTCATTGTGAACACCTGCGGATTCATCGATTCTGCGAAACAGGAATCCATCGACGCCATTCTGGAAGCCTCCCGCCAGCGCAACGAGGGCAAGCGCCCGGATGCCAAAATCGTCGTCAGCGGCTGCCTTTCCCAACGCTTTTCCACCGACCTCGTCGGCGAACTCCCCGAAGTGGACGCATTCATCGGACTCGATCAAGTCGCCGAAGCCGGCGCGATCTTCCGCCGCGTGCTCGATGAGGACAAATCCAGCGTCCTCAACCTCGTGACGCCGAAGTCCCGCTATATCCCCGACTTTGCAACCCCCCGCTTCCGGCTTACGCCAAACCACTCCGCCTATGTGAAAATCGCCGAGGGCTGCAACCACCCCTGCAGCTTTTGCGTGATCCCCCAAATGCGCGGACGCCATCGCAGTCGCGCCATAGATTCGGTCGTGCGCGAGATTCGAGGCCTCGTCGCCGAAGGTGTGAAGGAGATCAATCTCATCAGCCAGGACACCACCTACTACGGCATGGACCTCTGGGATGAAAAAGCCGGCCCGCGCCAGCCTGTGGACGCCTCGCGCGGGACCTCGCTCATCCACCTCCTTGATGAAATCGGTGAAATCGGCGGCGAGTTTTGGGTTCGCCTCCTATACACCCACCCCGCGCACTGGAGCGACGGCCTCATCGCAGCCATCGCCCGCAACCCCCATGTTGCCCGCTATGTTGACATGCCGCTCCAGCACATCCATGCTGAAATGCTCAAGCTCATGCGCCGCGAGACCTCCCGCGAGCACATCGAAAATCTCATCACCCGCATCCGCGCCGGCATCCCAGGTATCGGCCTCCGCACCACATTCATCGTCGGCTTTCCCGGCGAGACCGAGGAGCATTTCGAGAGCCTCCTCGCCTTCATCGAGGAAACCCGCTTCGAGCGCCTCGGCGTCTTCAATTACTCGCAGGAGGATGGCTCCCGCGCGGCCAAGATGGATCACCAAGTCCCCACCCGCACCAAAAACCGCCGCTACCGCGAAGCCATGAAACTCCAGCAACGCATCGCCCGCGAAATGGCCGAATCCCGCACAGGCCAAACCCTCCGCGTCCTCGTGGAAACCCCCAACTCCGGCCGCACCGAACACGACGCCCCCGAAGTCGATTGCCGAGTCATCCTCACGCAACCCGCCGAAGTCGGCACCTTCATCAACGCCAAAATCCTCGGAGCTCAAACCTACGACCTCGTCGCCGAACCCATTTGATTCCAAACTTGCCGCCATCCATCCTTTAGATCAACTTTCCCGCATGAGCACCTCCACCACAAAAAAAGCCGCCCGACCCCAAGCCTTCACCCTCATCGAGTTGCTCGTCGTCATCTCGATCATAGCCATCCTCGCTTCCCTCGCATTTCCGGCAATCGGCGGGGCCATGGACTCTGCAAGGAAAACCACCGCAAAAAACTCAGCGGTTCAGATCGCCAACGCCGTAGTGGCTTATGAGACGGAGTATGGCCGGTTGCCAACCAATTCAGGGGGAATCGTGAATGGAGACTTCATGAAAATTCTTACAGCAAACGATTCCACCAACAATCCAAGAGCAGTCGTATTCTTGGAAGCTCAAGCTTGGAAAAAAGGCAAAGGGGGAACAAATACAGCCGGAGATTACCAAGATCCTTGGGGGGGCACTTATCAGATTTTACTGGACGATAACTATGATAACAGAATGACCAATGATTTCCCAAAACTGTCAGGTTCTGGAACCGAGAGCATAACGCTCGTAAAGAAAGTGGCTATCTGGAATACCAACGCGAGCACAAAGCTTCTTGTTAGATCTTGGGAGTGAGATATTTTACCAGTTTTTAATCCACTGGTTGCTGTTTGCGGCACCTCCCCCGCGCGACCAGAGGTCGTAAAAATTTGTTCCAGACCTTGTTGCGTCGCCAGGATATTGGTAACCATAGCCCTCGCCGAAGGGGTCTAAGATGGATTGATTAGTCTCCGACATATTGGAGTTCGTGCCCATACGTTTGGAGAATTCAAAATAAACTTTTCCTGTCGAAGGGGCTAGAGCTGCTCTTACAAATGAATTGCCATTTGCAGGTGCTGGATTCGTCCCCGCAGGATAATCCCCCATATCCGCCTTGTAACTTTCCAATGCTGCCGAGAGTGCTGCAATTTTCGCCTCGGCGCGGCTGCGGGCGGCCTTTTTCTGCACATATCCGGCAGTCTGCAACACCAAACCGGCCAGGATGGCTATGACAGTGATCACAACAAGCAACTCGATCAGGGTAAAGCCGTGCGGGGCATTTGGGTTGCGATTGGAGCGGAAGGGGCTTGGGGTTTTCAAAAAGCGCATGGTGCAAACCTGTGAAATACCGCCCGCCCGGACAAGGAAAACTTTCCAAAATCTTCGCAACACAAAAAAATCTACTCTCCTTGAGAAAATAAAATTGACCTCACTATATCTTGTGGTGATTTTCCCAGCGATCCTCGCATCAATACAACATATATGCGCTGCCCGAAATGTGGAACCCTCGATGATAAGGTCATTGACTCCCGTCTCTCGAAAGACGGAGCCACCATCCGCCGTCGCCGGGAATGCCTTGATTGCCAGTCGCGTTTCACAACATATGAAGTATTGGAGCGCAATGAATTGCGTGTTATCAAGAGGGACGGTCGCCACGAGATTTTCGAGCGGGGCAAACTCCTTGGCAGCATCGCAAAAGCCTGTGAGAAGCGATCCGTCACCTTGGAATCCATGGAGCATGTCGTCGAAGACATTTTGCAGGAGATTGAAAACAGCCAAGAGCGGGAGATTTCCTCAAAGCACCTCGGCGCCCTTGTGATGGCGCGACTCCACGCACTCGACCCCGTCGCCTATGTGCGATACGCCTCGGTCTACCGCCAGTTTCAAGAAGTCGGCGACTTCATCGAGGAAATCGAATCCCTCGGCCGCCGCGTCGCCCTCACTCCTGATCAAGCTGAGCTTTTTAAAAAGTGATCGCACTCCGTGACAACTACCCGCTCGTGCGCTTCCAGGATGGCAGCGTGATGAACTACGACCGCGCGTGGCTGGCCTCCGCCGTCGTGCGTGCCGCCGAGGTTGCCGGCTACAAAAAATGGTGGCTCACCACCCATGTCACCGAAAGCATCTCCAGCTACCTCCAGCAGGAATTTGACGAGAACATCGTCACCATTTCCCGCTTGGAAAAAGCCGTCCAGTCCGTGCTGCAAGTCATCGGCTACTCGGATGTCGCCCGCTGCTTTGAAACCCTTCCCCCGCCGGTTACGCTCTCCCTTCCCGAACTCGCCCGCCGCGCCGGCACAGGCTACGAGCTCGTCTTCTTCAACCTCCTCCATGAGCGCCTGCGCGAAATCCTTGAATCTCCCGCGCGGCAGGTCGAAATCCACGGCCTCCACGACTGCGTGAAGCTTCTCCGCTGCGCCAAGCACTGGAGCCCCGACTGCTCGGGCCTCATGAGCGAGATTGTTTCCTTCATCCGCTCCGAAGCCGCATCCAGCCACCGCGCCCACGAACTCAACCTCCAACTCGCATGACGCTTTTCGAAAAAATCATCGCCCGCGAAATCCTCGCCGACATCGTCTTCGAAGACGACCAATGCCTCGCCTTCCGCGACATCTCCCCCCAGGCCCCGATCCACATCCTCATCATTCCCAAAAAAACCATCGCCCGCATCGGAGCCGCTCAAGCCGATGATCAAAGCCTCCTCGGCCACCTCCTCCTTACCGCCGCCGACATCGCCCGCCGCGAAAACATAGCCCCCACCGGCTACCGCCTCGTCATCAACAACGGCCCCCACGGCGGAGAAACCGTTCCCCATCTGCACATCCACCTCCTCGGTGGACGACACCTCACCTGGCCACCAGGCTAAAAAAAGCCCGCCCGCTGCGCTCCCTATCGAAACTGCCAATCTGTCTGCTCAAACCAAAAATTTGGACGATCGTCCAAATTTTTGGTCGGCCTCTGAAGCTGATGGGAGCTGGGTTTATGAGGGGTGATAGCCCGGTTTTTGGAGGTAGCGAGGGGAGGGAATGGCCTATTCGCCGTCCCATAGAAAATGTTCGAGGCGGAGTTGTTTGATGCGGTTTTTGGCTTCGAGGGAACGGGGACCATCGGTTGCCGCTAGGGTTTCGTAAACGCGGATGGCTTCGGGCCATTTTTGGGTGGACTCGAGGATGCGGGCGGCTGCGAATCCGGCTTTGTAGAACCAGAAGAACTCGGTGGGGGCTTGCGCCGTGGGTTTGAAGACATCGTAGTAGGTGGCGACAGCGGTGTTCAGGTCGCCGGTTTTTTCGAGGGCGGTGCCGATGCGGGTCAGGGCCTCGTTGCGCCAGGCGGGCGTCGTGGATTGCTCGGCGGCGATTTGTTTCCAGACTTCGATGGCGGCTCGGTAGTTGGCCGGGTCGTTGTCACCGAGGGAGTAGAGGTTTTTGCCTTTTTCTATAATCGCGGTGGCGCGGGTGTCGGCAGGGGGATTTGAGGAGAGGATTTTGTCCAGAACGAGATTTGCTTCGAGTGGTTTTCCTTGGGCGGCGATGAGGGAGGCTTGTTCTATGCGCGCTTCTGCTGCGAGGGCACCGTTGCCGCTGGCGACTTCCTCGAAGAGTAAAATGGCCTCATCGGGGGCAGTGGCGGAAGGTATGCGGGAAACGGATTGGGCTGCGAGGAAGAGGGCGGGTTCGTCGTATTCGCTGTCGGGAAATTTCCGGGCGAGGGTTTCGAGTTCGACCCGGGCTGTGGCGAAGTCGCCTTGGCGGTAGAGAAGTTCGCCGAGCTTCATTCTGACGGATGCTTCAGAGTCGGTGTTCTGATAGGCGCCGAGAAAGGCCCGCGCGGCGACGATGGCTTTTTCGGTGTTGGCGGGGTTGCCATCATCGGTAAGGAAAACCTTGAGTGCGGCTTCGCGCGAGGGTTCTGCCTGGGTCGAAATGCGGCGGAGTTCGGCATCCGCACCTGGGTAGTCGAGTTGCTGGTATTTCCACTCGGCGAGGGCGAGGCGTGCGCGGGATGCGATGCCTGGAACGGGTGATCGCGCAAGGGCCTGGAGGGTGGACTCGGTGCGGGGATCGCCTTGGCGCGCGAGGTGGAAGGCCTCCTGCATGCGGAAAGCTGGAATGCGAGGACTGGACGGGAATTTTTTTTCCAGTTCCACAAGGGCGGTGTTCGGCGTGATCCCTGCGAAAAGTTGGCAGAGGGCGGCATTGAAAAGGGCGGACTCGGCGAGATCGGAATTCGCGGCGGCGGATGTGAAAGCGGCTGAAGCGGCCGTTTGGTCGCCTTTGCGCGAGAGGGCGAGCCCGCGCAGGAAATCCGTGTGGGGCGAGGAGCCTGTGGGCGGGAGGAGTGAGAGGGCCTCATCGTTCCGGTTTAAACGAATGCGGAGGGCGGCAAGTTCGAAGAGCGTTTCCTGTGCAAGAGGGTTCGATGCCGGATCGGATGCCAGGCGCTCCAAAAGGGCAAGGGCGTTTTCCGGTGTCTTCTGGCGGGCTTCGAAACGGGCGAGGTAGTAGGTAGCGAGCTTTTGACGAAGGCTCGGCTCCGGATCGCTGGACCAGCGTTTGAGTTCGCTCGAGGAGGGACTTGTCGCGCCAGAGTAGATTTCGTCGAGCGATGAAAAGACATCCTTCAGGCCTGGCATGGAGGGGTGGGCGGCGATGAATTCCTCGAGGAGAGTCTCGGCTTCGGCATTTCTCGATAGGTGCTGAAGAGCTGTGGCTTGGAGGGTGATGGCTGAGACGGCCATGTCTGCGTTGGCTGGTGCAAACGAGGTTAGGAGGCTTAGGACAAGCTCATCATTTTCCTCCTGTGCGGCGGCTTTTGCGAGAAGGAGGCTTTTGCGGGACTTCTGTGCGGCGGTCCCGGTAACAATTTCATCAAGGCATGAGCGGGAAGAAGCGGGATTTTTTTGAACAAGCAAAATTTCAGCCAGATCCAAAAGGGCTAAGGATTTTACATCCGAGGGCGGCCAAGATGAAGCAGGTGCGAGAGTTGCGGTCGCATCTTGCAGCTTGCCTAAGTTTTTCAGCATGCGGGCCTGGCCGATGACGGCTTCCTTTTGAAATTCGAAATCCGAAATCCGAGCCGCGTTCTCGTAGGACTGGGAGGCTTTGAGCCAATCCCCGTTGGCGGCGAGTGCTTGGCCGAGCCAGAAATCGCGGGCGGAACCAGAGGGAATCCCAGAGGAGGTGATCAGTGCCACGGCGGCCTCTGATTGGCCGGCTTCGATTAAGGCGCGGGCATAGAGAAGGTTTGCTTGGGCATCCGCCGTAGGGGTTCCGATTGATGGAATTTGCTGCTCAATTTTTACCAGTGCAACCTGCGGGAATCCGTTCTCGAGGGCTTCACGGGCTTCGTCGAGAGGTGAGGCGCAGGCGAGGATGGGAGTGAGGAGAAGCGGCCAGAGGCGTTTCATGATTTCAGATATTTGGCAAGGTAGCGGGCGGTTTCGCTTTCTTTGACACGGGCGACTTGCTCGGGCGTGCCTTCCGCAACGATGCGGCCGCCGCCGGAACCTCCATTGGGTCCGAGATCGATGATCCAGTCCGCGCATTTGATAACCTCGAGGTTGTGTTCGATGACGATAAGGGTGTTTCGGGCGTTTCGAAGCTTCATGAGCACTTCGAGAAGCTTGTGGATGTCGGCGAAGTGCAATCCGGTTGTCGGTTCGTCGAGGAGGTAAATCGTGCGTCCGGTGGGGCGTTTGGAGAGTTCGGCGGAGAGTTTGAGGCGCTGGGCTTCACCACCGGAAAGCGTGGTGGCGGATTGACCGAGCCGCAGATAGCCGAGGCCGACATCCTGCATCGTTTCGAGCTTCGCGCAGAGCGCGGGCACATGGCGAAAGAAGCGCGCGGCGTCATCCACCGTCATTTCCAAGACATCGGCGATGTTTTTTCCCTTGTAGGTCACCTCGAGCGTCTCGCGATTGTAGCGGCGGCCGTGGCAGATTTCGCACTCCACATAGACATCGGCGAGGAAGTGCATTTCGATCCGGATGAAGCCATCGCCTTGGCAGTGTTCACAGCGGCCGCCTTTGTTGTTGAAGGAAAAGCGCCCCGAGTCGTAGCCACGCACGCGGGAGGCCGGGAGTTCGCTGAAGAGGTCGCGGATTGGCCCCAGCGCGCCGGTGTAGGTTGCCGGATTCGAGCGGGGCGTGCGGCCCACAGGGCTTTGGTCGATGACCACGACCTTGTCGAACTGCTCGATACCAGTGATCGATCGGTGGGCTCCGGGTCTGGCTTTCGCGCGGTGTAGGTCCCGCTCGAGGGCGACGCGGAGGATGTCGTTGACGAGGGTGGATTTTCCGCTGCCGGAGACGCCGGTGACGCAAGTGAGACAACCCACGGGGAATGCGGCGTTGATGTTTTTGAGGTTGTTCTCCGTCGCGCCTTGAACGCGGAGCCATCCATCGCCGATCTCGCCCTCGGCGGCGCCTGTCTTTCGCGGAGCGGTGCGCTGTTTTGGGACGGGAATGCGCACTGTGCCTTTGAGGTATTGGGCGGTGAGGGATTGTTCGCTTTGGAGGATGTCGTCGAGGGTGCCTTGGGCGACAAGTTGACCGCCTCGAGGGCCAGCTCCGGGACCGATGTCGAGGATGTGGTCGGCCGCGCGAATGGTGTCTTCGTCATGTTCCACCACGATCACGGAATTGCCAAGGTCGCGAAGGTTGCGGAGGGTTTGGATGAGGCGGTCGTTGTCGCGTTGGTGGAGTCCGATACTTGGCTCGTCGAGAACATAGAGGACGCCGGAAAGTCCCGAGCCGATTTGTGTGGCGAGCCTTATCCGCTGGGCCTCGCCACCGGAGAGCGATCCGCTCTCGCGGTTGAGTTGGAGGTAGTCGAGACCGACTTCGTTGAGAAAATGCAACCGCTGCCGGACTTCGCGCAGCACATCCTTCACGATGCCGGCATCACTCTCGGAGAGTTGCAGGTCCGCCATGACATCCGCCGCCTCGCGGATTGTGAGCCCGCAAACCGCTTGAATGCCGAACTCCGCGCCGGACTTTGTTGCGAGCGTGACGGCCAGAATCTCTGGGCGCAGTCGGGCTCCTTCGCAGACGCGGCAAACTCGCTTGCCTTGAAAAAGCCGGAGGCGCTTGCGGGAAAACTCGCTTTTGGTGGTTTCGTAGAGATGCGCGAGTTGTGCGATTACGCCCTCGAAGGGTTTGGTCGAAGTGCGGTTTGCGCCGATAGCGATCGAGATGTTTCTTTTTACCGAGCCGTTGAGGACAAGCTCGCGGAAATTTTCCGGCAGATCGCGCCATGCTTTTTCCACGGGAGCCGGCGTGTCGGCGATGAGGCCGTTCAAGAGCGAGGCGTAGTAGGCCTTCATGCGCTTGTTGGCTTGCTTCCATGGACGAATGGCTCCCTGGGCGATTGTTTTTTCGGCATCCACCACAAGGTCGGGATCGAAGAAACTCTCCGTGCCGATTCCTTGGCATGCTGGGCAGGCTCCAAGGTGGCTGTTGAAGGAAAAATGCTTCGGCGTGAGGCGCGGCATAGTGAAGCCGGTCGAGGGATTGCAAAAATCGGTGGAGAATTTTTCTTCGATCCACTGCGAGGAGCCTGGTTCCTGACGGCTTGTGGAAAGGTGTCCAGCGCCCAGGCGCAAGGAAGTCTCAACCGAGTCTGCAAGGCGCTGCCCAAGGTCTTGGCGCACGGTCAAACGATCGACGACCGCTTCGATGAAGTGGGGTTTTGTTTTATCCAGGCGGATGTTTTTCGTATCCGCCAGCTCGATGACTTCCCCGTCCACTCGCAGGCGGACAAACCCCTCGCGGCGGGCTTTTTCAATAACATCTCGAAACTCGCCGCTTTGGCCGGTGACAAGCGGCGCAAGGACGAGGAATTTCGAGCCCTCGGGCCAGCGAAGGATGGCGTCTGCGATTCCCTGCGGCGTCTGGCGGGCGACGCGCTGGCCGGTTTTCGGATCATGGGGAATGCCGACCGCCGCGTAGAGCAGGCGGAGATAGTCGTAGATCTCGGTGGTTGTGGCGATGGTCGAACGGGGATTGGCCGCCGAGATGCGCTGCTCAATCGCGATGGCCGGGGAGAGGCCTTCGATGTAGTCTACATCGGGCTTTTGCATCTGATCCAGAAACTGTCGCGCGTAAGCCGAGAGGCTTTCGACATACTTGCGCTGCCCTTCCGCAAAGAGCGTGTCGAAGGCGAGCGAGGATTTGCCCGAGCCGCTCATGCCGGTCACCACCACAAGCTGGTGGCGCGGAATTTCGACATCAAGGTTGCGCAGGTTGTGCTGGCGGGCGCCTTTGATGCGGATCACGGAATGTTTCTCGTTGGCCATAGGGCGTTGAGCAGTTTGGAACAGAGTGCGCGTGAATCCAAACGCAAATCCCGTAGATGTTGGAAAATGCCTTGCGAAGCGGAGCGGGATTCATAGCTTTCCGAATATGTCCCCCGCATTGGCAGAATTCATTGGAACCGCGTTATTGATTGTCCTCGGAAACGGCGTGGTGGCAACTGTCGTTCTTAATAAGAGCAAGGGCCAAGGCGCTGGATGGATCGTTATCACAGCCGGTTGGGCGATGGCCGTTTTTGTCGCTGTCTTTGCTGTTGGCCGGGTCAGCGGTGGACACTTGAATCCCGCTGTGTCCGTGGCCATGGCGCTCTCGAATCACTTCCCTTGGGAGAGTGTTCCCTCCTACATCTTGGCGCAGATGCTCGGCGCGATGACCGGCGCGGCCATTGTCTGGGTGGCATTTTTGCCGCACTGGAAAATCACGGAAGACGCTGAGGCAAAGCGGGCGGCCTTTTGCACGGCCCCAGCGATTCGCTCCATTCCATCGAACCTGGCTTGTGAGATCATAGGAACCTTCGTTTTGATCTTCGGTGTCTTTTGCATGAAAGGTGCGAGCGGGGAACCGCCGGGCATTGGAGTTTTTCCGATCGATCTGGGAGCGCTCGGCGCCCTTCCGGTAGGGCTTCTGGTCTGGTCCATCGGCCTCTCGTTGGGTGGGCCCACCGGATACGCCATCAATCCCGCACGGGATTTTGGGCCTCGTCTCATGCATGCCATTTTGCCGATCTCCGGAAAAACGGGAAGCGACTGGTCTTATTCGTGGATTCCGGTGGCAGGTCCTTTGATCGGAGCGGTTCTCGCCGCATTGGTCCACAAGGCACTCGGGCCTTTTTGATTTTATGAAATACATCCTTGCCCTCGACCAAGGAACGACGAGTTCACGGTCGATTGTTTACGACGAATTCCTGCGACCGGTTGCGTCCGCCCAGCGCGAGTTCACCCAACATTTTCCTCAGCCCGGTTGGGTTGAGCACGAAGCCTTGGAGATCTGGGACTCTATTGTTTGGACCGCCCGCGAGGCTGTGGCGAAGGCGGGAATCAAGCCGCAGGATATCGCAGCTGTAGGCATCACAAACCAGCGTGAGACTGTGGTAGTCTGGGACCGCGCGACCGGCGAGCCGGTGCATCCGGCCATCGTGTGGCAAGACCGGCGAACAGGTGATTTTATGGATACCTTGCGCGGGGATGGTAAGGAAGCTCTCATCCAAGAGCGCACGGGACTGCTTCTCGATCCTTATTTTTCGGCCAGTAAAATCCACTGGATTCTGGGTGAGATTCCGAATGGCCACACACGCGCGCTTGTCGGCGAGTTGGCTGTCGGAACCATTGATAGTTGGCTCATTTACAAGCTCAGTGGAGGCAAAACCCATGTCACGGATGTGAGCAACGCCTCGCGCACGATGCTCATGAATATTCGCCTCGGCTGTTGGGATCCCGAGCTATTGGCCCTTTTTGGAATTCCCGAAGCGGTTCTGCCTAAAATTGTTTCCAGCAGCGGGAAGTTGGCTGAGATCGATGCCTCGTTTTTGGGGCATTCGGTGCCGATTTGCAGCGCCATTGGCGACCAGCAGAGCGCGCTCTTCGGCCAGCTTTGCACCAGGCCGGGAATGGTGAAGTGCACCTACGGCACGGGATGTTTTTTATTGGTTTTCACCGGCGCGGAGGCCATCGCGAGTTCGAATCGCCTCCTCACAACAGTGGCTTGGAGGATTGGTGGCGGCCCCATGGAATACGCTCTCGAGGGCAGCGTGTTCATGGGCGGAGCCTCGATCCAATGGCTTCGCGATGGATTGGGAATCATCCGCTCCGCTCCCGAGGTCAACGAGCTTGCCGCGCGCGTTCCGGACAGCGGCGGTGTCGTGCTTGTTCCCGCTTTCACTGGACTTGGAGCGCCGTATTGGGATTCTGCGGCGAGGGGCGCACTGCTTGGGATGACGCGTGGAACGACTGCCGCGCACATAGCCCGCGCAACGCTCGACGGCATCGCCTTGCAAGTGGCCGACCTCGTGGCCGCCATGGAAAAAGACTCCGCAAAAAAAATTACAACTCTCCGGGTGGATGGTGGCGCCTGTGCCAGCGACCTGCTTATGCAAACGCAGGCGGATATTCTTGGAGTCGAAGTCGAGCGTCCATCGAACATCGAAAGCACGGCCCTTGGTGCCGCGATGCTGGCTGGCCTCGGTGCGGGCATTTGGCCTGATATCGACGCCCTCTCTGCAATCCGAAATACCGAGCGGCGTTTTGAGTCTCAAACCGCGCCTCGTGACCGCAAAGCCAAACTGAAAACCTGGAAGCGTGCCGTGAAGCGCGCTCAAAAATGGGAGACAAAGCCATGAATCGAAAAAACCTTCTGCAGCAAGTCAAACAAGTCCCCGAGTGGGATGTGGCCATCATTGGCGGCGGGGCGACCGGCCTGGGCGTGGCGGTGGATGCCGCCACGCGCGGCTTCCGCACAATCCTTCTCGAGGCCTCGGATTTTGCGAAAGGCACATCCAGTCGCAGCACCAAGCTCGTGCATGGCGGGGTTCGGTATCTCGAGCAGGGTGACATACCCCTCGTGCTGGAGGCCCTGCGCGAACGCGGACTCATGCACCGCAACGCTCCGCATCTCGTGCATCACTTGTCTTTCATCGTGCCTCGCTACCAGTGGTGGGAGGGTCCGTTTTTCGGCATCGGACTCAAAGTTTATGACGCCCTAGCTGGCAAGCTGAACCTTGCGCCGTCCCATTTGCTCTCGCGCGAGGAGACGATGGCCCGGATTCCAAATATTGAGGCGGAGCACTTGCTTGGAGGCGTGGAGTATTTTGACGGGCAGTTCGACGATGCCCGGCTCGCGATCACTCTGGCGCGAACGGCAGTTCATCATGGGGCCTGTGCGCTCAATCACGCGCGCGTGACCGGTCTGGCAAAAACAGCCGGCCTCGTGAGTGGTGTTCATTTTACGGATGTCGAAACGGGCACTGACTATCAGGTCAAGGCCCGTGTGGTGGTGAATGCCACTGGCATTTTCAGCGACGAAATTCGTCTCATGGACGACGCCAAGGCCCAACGCGCAGTGCAGCCCAGCCAAGGTGTGCATTTGGTTTTTGATCGCTCGTTTTTACAGGGTGATTCCGCGGTTATGGTGCCCCACACAGACGATGGACGCGTTCTCTTTGTGATCCCGTGGCATGGCAAGGTGCTGGTTGGAACCACCGATACGCCGATGGATCATGCCGATCTGGAGCCTCGTGCCTTGAAGGAGGAGATTGGTTTTATTCTGCGCAATGCCGCGCGGTATCTGGCCCGCGATCCCCAGGAAAAAGACATACTTGCTGTGTTTGCAGGTCAGCGTCCATTGGTTCGCCCGCCCGGCAAGGATGGCACGGCCACGAAGGCGATTTCGAGGAATCACGAGGTTCTTGTTTCGGATGGCGGCTTGGTAACGATTGTCGGAGGCAAGTGGACGACCTACCGGCAAATGGCGGAGGACACGCTCGATAAAGCCATCACTCTCGCGGGTCTTGAAGACAGGCCCTGCGTCACCGAAAATCTGCAACTCCACGGCTGGCGTAGTCCCAATGCGGAAGCTCTGCCGGATTGGCTCGCCGTTTATGGCAGCGAAGCTGACGATGTGCTCGCGCTTGTGCAGGAGGATGCCTCGTTGGGAGAACTTCTTCACCCCCGCCTGCCTTACCAGATGGCGGCCGTCGTCCAAGCCGTGCGGCAAGAGCAGGCGCGCACGGTGGAGGATGTGCTTTCCCGTCGCACACGGGCGCTCCTTTTGGATGCCCGCGCTGCCATCGAGTCAGCGCCAAAGGTCGCCGCTTTGCTGGCCAAAGAACTCGGCCGCGACAAGGCTTGGGTGGAGGCTCAAATGGCCGAATTCACGGAGCTGGCCAAAGGCTACTTGCAACCGGAATCTTGACGGTATTAGTCGCTAAAACCTGCGCGCACTTCGTTCACGCCATCCAGCGAAAGCATTTTTGCAATCAAGACCGATGCGGTGCCTGAGTTGATCTTCGGCGACAAACTCACCGTCGCCGTTCCGTTGTGGAATGTGACGGATTGGTTTGCTGAGGAGGTGGATGATTTTAAAAACGCACGAAGCTTGCCGAGAATAATGGCTTCTTCGAACAGCGAAGGTGCTGCGGCTCGGGCGGAAGATTTTCGAACCCGGATGCTTTCGCCGTCAATGTCCGCGACTTCAAAAGATGAGCGCAAGCGTTCTCCAACCTGCGTTGAGAGCGGTTGGTGTCGCGGTGGAAGAACGGAATCGGGTTGCTCTTGCCGAGCAGATGGCACTGTCGGTTTCGGTGTGCGCGGAACTACCTGACGAGCTGATGAACCTGCCGTTGATACACCTGTGATCGCGGCTTCGGACGGTGCCTTAACCACCCTCTTCGTTTGGCAGGCACTCAATAGCCCAATACAGATCAGAGACCGGATGGTAAAAAAACCGGTCTTTCTCAACCATCTAAACGCAGGTGCTGGTGACCGCTTGAAACGGTGGGCTCTCATGCGAACAGGAGGCCGGATATTTGTAAACCCGCAGGCAATTCGTAGGAATGGAAGGTCCGCCGCGCGAGGCGGCGGAGCCATTCTACGACTTGTAGCGCAAACGCTTTTTGTGGCGGTTTTCTTTCATCCGCTTGCGGCGTTTGTGTTTTGCGATTTTTGACTTTCTCTTCTTTTTAATGGAACCCATGGGATTTCAGGACTGCGTTGTAAACTAATCTTGAACTAATATACGACTTTGTTGAGTGGATACTCGATGATCCCTTCAGCGCCGAGATTTTTCAGGCTGGGAATGATCTCGCGCACGATTTTCTCTTCGATCACCGTTTCGATGGCGACCCATCCGGGTTGGGCCAAAGGCGAAACGGTAGGATTCCGTAATGCGGGCAATGCCTCAAGCAATTTTTTCAAGCCGGACTCGGGAAGGTTCATTTTCAAGCCCACGAGATCCCTCGCGGCGAGGGCGCCTTTGAGGAGAAGCGCGAGGTGGCGAATCTTTTCCTGCTTCCAGTCATTCGCCCATGCGGAGCGGTTCGCAAAGAGCGCGGGATAGGATTCCATGAGCGTGTCCACGATGCGGAGTTTGTTCGCGCGGAGCGACGATCCGGTCTCTGTGATGTCCACAATGGCGTCGACGAGATCTGGCACTTTGACTTCAGTGGCGCCCCAGGAAAATTCGACTTCGGCCTTCACTCCGGCGCGTTCGAAGAAGCGGCGGGTTATGCCGACCGCCTCGGTGGCGACGCGCTTGCCATCGAGGTCACGGGTTGATTTGATTGGAGAATCCTCGGGCACGACGAGCACCCAGCGGGTCGGATTCGCCGTGGCCTTGCTGTAGGGAAGTTTGACGACCTCTTCGACCTCCGAGCCATTTTCCTCGACCCAGTCATGTCCCGTGATGCCGCAGTCCAGATACCCATGCTCGATATAACGGCTGATTTCCTGGGCGCGGAGGAGGCGGATGCGAAGCTCGGGGTCGTCCACCGAGGGACGGTAGGAGCGGCTGGAGCCGGAAATCGCGTAGCCAGCTTTTGCAAATAGCGCGATTGTTGGTTCCATGAGGCTGCCTGAGGGGAGGCCGATTGTGAGAATTTTTTGTTCCATGAGAGCTGCGGAATTTTGGGTCGAGTATTGAGAAGAGTGGTTTTGCCGGATGGTCAGATTGTCTGGGAGAGGAAGCCGCCGTCTATGCGGATGTCCGTGCCGGTGACGAATGAGCTGGCATTTGGGCTGGCCAGGAAAATGACGGCGCCGGAGAGTTCCTCGGCCTCGCCGAATCGCGCCATGGGCGTGTGACCCAGAATGGCTGCGGCGCGGGGAGTGGTCGAGCCGTCGGGATTGAAAAGGAGGCGGAGATTTTGTTCGGCGGGAAAGAATCCGGGAGTAATGGAATTCACGCGCACGCCGGAGGTCGCCCACTCGCGAGCGAGGAAATTCGTGAGATTCAGAACGGCGGCCTTGGCGGCGGAGTAGGCCACCACGCGCGAAAGAGGAATGTGTGCGGAGGCGCTCGCGACATTAATAATACTGCCTCGACCTGCGTCCACCATCGCCTGGCCGATGACTTGGCATGGCAGCAACGCGCCGCCGACGAGGTTGAGATCGAAGCTCGCCGTCCAGTCCTCAGCGGCGATTTGCGAGAAGGGATTTTCAGGCGTCACGGTGACGCGCGGGTCGTTTCCACCGGCGGCGTTCACAAGCACCGAGGGGACACCGAAACGCTCGGTGGTCGCCTTGAGAAGCTCCTCCAAGCTTTCGCGGTCGGTGGCATCGCATTCGATGAATGCAGCGCGCCCGCCGGTTTTTTGGATTTCTGCTGATCGTTGGGCACCGCGTTCCGCATTCCGTCCAGCGACCACCACAATGGCTCCGGCGGAGGCGAGGGCGACCGCCATGCTGCCGCCGAGGACACCTGTTGCGCCGATAACCACGGCCACTTCTTCAGAGAGATCAAAAAGGTTTGTTGCCATATTCAGGCCACTAAAAACAAAGCCGCCTGCGCCCGCACGGTTTTTTTTGACTTGGACTAGCGGATGCAGCGGTAAAAATGCCCCGCTCATGTTGAAGGATACCCAAAACGAGCGCGACGAGCGGCGCATGCCTATCGATCGTGTGGGAGTGAAATCGCTACGCTACCCGCTGCAAGTCCGCGACAAGGAGCACTCGGTTCAAAGCACGGTTGCTAACATTCAGCTCACGGTCGACCTGCCGCACCACTTCAAGGGCACGCACATGAGCCGCTTCATTGAGGTGCTCTCGGAGCATGGTCCTGTAATCCATGTGGAAAACATCCGCGACATCCTTGAGAAAATGTGCCGACGGCTTGAAAGCGGTTGCGCGCATCTCGAAATCGAATTTCCATTTTTTTTGGGCAAAAAAGCCCCTGTGACCGGAGCAGTTGGATTGATGGATTACTCCGTGCGCTTCAGCGCAACCCTCGAAAACGGATGCATGGATTTTCTTGTCACCACCATCGTGCCAGTCACCACGCTGTGCCCTTGCTCAAAGGCGATCAGCTCGGCTGGCGCGCACAACCAGCGCGGGCATGTGACACTCTCTGTGCGCTGTAAAAAGCCAATGTGGATCGAAGACATGGTGCGCCTCGCCGAGGAGTCCGCCAGCGCCGAGTTGTTCAGCCTGCTGAAGCGGCCGGATGAAAAACATGTCACCGAGCAGGCCTATGCGAATCCGGTTTTCGTCGAGGATCTGGTGAGGAATGTCGCCGTTCGTTGCGAGTCTGATCAGAACATCCTCTGGTATCGCGTGGAGGTGGAGAACTTCGAGTCGATCCACAACCACAGCGCCTACGCGCTCATCGAGAAAAAAGGCGTCTAACGCTCAGGCTTCGTTGATTTCTTTCGTCTGGAGTTTGGCAACGAGGAGGCGAGGCAGTCCCACTCCAGCGAGCGCGCCACTCATGTCCGCGATCCAATCCTCAAGACTCAGCCCGGAGCGCCCCGGAATGAATTGCTGGTTGTATTCGTCGAGCGCACCGAGAAGTCCCATTACCAGCGCCACGGCCAAGAGCAAAGGGATGCCCTGCAACTTGGCGAGCAGACGCAGGGAGGCGGCCAGAGCCGTCGCTCCTCCCAAGAAAAAAACGAAGTGCAGTATCTTGTCCTGCTGAGGAACGACCATCTTCGGCATCTCCGTCGGCACGCTGTTGGAGACCTGATAAAGAATCGCAAGCCAGATTCCAAAAAGGATCGTCGGCACGGCAGGGCGGTTCAGGGTGAAATCGAGCACTCGGGAAAGGATGGACATTGGATCAGTGCGCGATTTTTACCATCCACCGGGTGAAGTGGAGCTTTTTCGCCAGTATGTTGTTTTTCCGATTTAGAGTCTAACGGGGATTTTTTGACAGAATTTACAGAATTCAAAAAATTGAAGTGAAGCTACTTGTCTGAAAATAACCTCACTCGGTGAGCGGGATTTTTGCGCTTGGCGGAGAGTTGGCACGGGGGTTGCTTAATTAGGGATCAAAGGACAACCCGGCCGTAGGGAGTGAAAGCTCGCAAACTTGGGGGAGGGAGTGAGCTTGGGACGGCCGGGTTGTTTTTTTATTTCGTTGCCGTCTCCAAGTCATTCATTGAGACATCCAAAATGCCGCCCGGTTGCGGGGCTAGTTTCCGGCGAACCAGGTCGATGCTCCGCCGGGCTTCGCTTTTGTCGCCTTTTTCAATGAGCACACGAATGTAGGGCTCGGCGACATCGTAGTAGAAATTTCCACCACCGGTTTGGCTCAGTGAGTGGACTTGTCTGCGAAAGAGCTTTTCCGCCTCGGCCATGTTTCCTGCTTCCAATAAGGCCGTGAGCTGGTCGGCGGCCATATTGACGCTCAGGTCGGAGCGTTTGCTCCTGTTTTGAGACAGGATTTGTTGCTCGATTTTTTTCACCGACTCGAGATCGCCCTGTTCCTGGTAAATCGAAATGAGGGCCTGTTGGTGCAGGACTTTCAAATCCGCCTGGTTTGCGAACTGTGTTTTCGCCCGTTCATGGAAAAGAATGCGTTCCTTTGCCGGGGCTCCACGGCGTTGCAGGAAAGCAGCAGTTGCCGACCATGCATCAGCATTCTTCGGGCAAAGTTGAATCGCTTTTTCATAGGCCTGTCCGGCCTTGGGATTATCACCTGACTTCTCCAGAATTTCCCCCACAGCCAGAGTATTCATCGAGGCGGCGAACTCCGGTTTGTCGCGGAAGCGCGCGGCGAGGAGTTCCAGTTCATGGTCGCTTATAGGTTGCCAAGTTTGAGGGTCCAGCGCCTCGCCGGTGGCGTAGTTGTGCTGGGAATAGCGTCCGCAGTCGATTTGCCACTGGTCGTCGCTGCGCATGTATCCGAACCATGCGTGTCCTCCATCGCTTCCCTGGCCGGTGAAAAACAATGTCGGCAACCCGAGTGCTTTGCCGGCCATTGAGGCATAGTAGGCTTGGTCAACGCAGATTCCGCCCGCCTTTCGGATCGCCCCGAGCGTGTAGGGGCCACCAGTCCAATCATATTGCTGAGCCTTCAACCTCTCGTGGCTGTAATTGATCTGGAAATACGCCTTTTCAAAGGTCGAGCGCGTCAGACGCACATTCTTTCTGGCCCAGGCGAGTTCATCGTCCGTGATGAAAGCATCCACCACAAATTTAAGTTGTGATGGGGAAAGTTTGCGGGGGTCCAGAAGCAGTTGCCGCGCCTCGTTAGCCGCGATCCAGCGTGAAAATTGTTGGTCAACCGGGAGAATGCTGATGGGAACCAACTCCGCTGCCACCTGGTGGTGGGGCCATCCTTGAGGAGGCGGGACATCGTTCACCACAGCGATGGCTACTGCCAGACTGGCGTATTCCTTGAATTTTTGTGGATGCGCTGTTCGCATGAAACTCAAGTTTTCGAGCACCCGGGGGACAGAGTCCTGTTCCGAGAGTGTTGAAAAAAACATTCGGGAAACGGCAGGGTCGCGGAAGAGTTCCTTGGCCAAGCCGCTTTCGATGTGCTTGCTGGCCTCCTCCTCGCTTAATGCGGCAAAAATTTTGCACCAACGCCATAGGTCCAGCCAAGCTGTGAAATTCGAGGTTTCAGAGTTCAGTGACAACCCGATGCTCGAAGGTTTGTAATTCTGGGCAAACTTCGACTCCAAGCGCTCAACCGATTTCGCGAAGTCTTCTTGAAAAATGGATTCAATTTCCTCCTTGGCCGGAGGTTTTTGAAAATCTCCCGTGCTCGCAAATGTCGGCCAGACAAGGATGAGTTGGATTGCGAGACAGAGAAGGGGGAAAGCGTTTTTGAGCATAGTTCCCTTTATACGACAACTGCGGGGGGCTTCAATTTTGCATTTACCGGGCCGGCGTGTTTTTAGGTGCCGCTGGTTTGGGCTTTTAATGCCCTCTCAGCAAAAACCATCCCGCCACGCCGCCGAGGAGCATGAGCAAGGCGGGGTTGATACGCTTAGCGAAGAGAATTCCTGTTACGGCAAGGGCGGTTATGCAGGTGATGGTATTGAAGTGGAGGCTGTGGCTGGGGTTGATGCAGGCCGTTTTTCCGACTGCGTGGACGCCTGCAAGCATGAGTCCGATGGTGATTGGAGCCATGCCTCGTTGCACGGAAGCGCGCCACCGGTTTTCCTTGAAATGATCCCAAATATAGCTGCATCCGTAGGTCAGAAAGCTTGAGGGTAGGTAGAATGCCACAAGCGCGATCATGAGGCCTGCAACGCCGGCGGCCTGCCAGCCGATAAGAGCGACCATCGACATGTTCGGACCTGGAGCCATTTGGCCCAGACTGTAGATTGTGGCAAATTGATCGCCTGTTACCCAGTGATGGAGCGTCACAGTCTCATGCTCCATCTGTGGCAGCACGGCGCTCCCGCCTCCCACAGCGAGCAAGGAGAGGAGGCAAAAGACATTCAGGAGTTTGACGAGATCACTCATGCGGTTGGGTTGGTTTTTTTGGGCGACACAGGATGATCGCGATTGGTGCGATGAGAAAAAGAACCACCGGCAGTGACACATGGTGGAAGGCCACAAGGTAAAATGTTCCCAGAACAAAGCACAGGTCGCGGAGGTTTAGAAATTGCTTGGCACCGATCTTGAGAGTGACCTGAAGAAGTAGTCCCACAGCGGCTGCGGCGACTCCGGCGAGTGCTGCGGCGACATTGGGATTATGCCGAAAGCGGTCATACAAGATGCCCAATACCAGCAAAAGCACCACGCCTGGCAAAATAAGTCCCAAAGCCGCCGTAACAGCTCCGCGCGGGCCGGCGAGTTTGCGTCCGGCGATGATGGCGACATTCACCGAGTTCAGGCCCGGCAGGGTCTGCCCGATCTCAAGCGCGGCCAGGAATTCTTCCTCGTCCATCCATTTTTTATCGGTCACCAGCGCATCGCGCAGGTAGGCGACGAGGCCGCCGCCAAAGCTGGTGATGCCGATCTTTGCGAATACGCGGAAAATTTCCCGCGCGCTTGGTTTGTTACTCGCTGCGGGTGGCATTGGGTGATTGTCCGAGCTGGTAAACAAGCGCCGTCTTAGTGCTGTCGAGGGAAACCCACTGATGGGCGTCGAGTTGGAGTGTTTTGTAGAAATCCTCTGCCCGCTTCAGGCTCGACTTGTGGATTTGATCCTCGCTGTCAAAGCGGCACTGGAAGGCGAATTCGCCGCAGAAGGCGCGTTCGTATTTGCGGGTGCGCCACACGGCGATTGTGGTTTTGCCATTGAAGCCTCCGCCGAAGTGCAACTCGCCTACATCCACCTGCACCTCCTCCACTGCCATATCGTTGACGAGCCGGAGCGGAGTCGCATGGTCCGCGCCGACCTGATGAATCGCCGGAAAAGCTGCTGTGAGATCTTTAACGGCGACCTCCAAACCCTCCCTGGGCTTAGCCAGAACGCAATTGTGCGAAAAAATCGAGCGCGTCCCGCCAAGCGTCTCCCGAAGCGGTAGAAGCTCCTCCTTGAATTTGATCTTCGCGACCCCGCCCGCAGTCGCCGGGCGCACATCCACCACCGCCGCTGTCTTGAAATCCGGGTGGCGGAATTTGAAGGTCAGCTCTGGGATTCCCTGCGGCCAACCGCCCTTGTAGTGCGTGCGCAAGCGCAGGATGAAATGGTTTTTATAAAGCGCGAAATCCTCTGTGTCGTAGAAGAGAACCTCCCGCACATTGCTCTCAAAGGCGTTCTCAGCCTCCTTCACCTTCACATCAAACTTCTTCGCCGTCGCCCTCACGATGCTCCAGAAATCCACGAAAGCCTGTGGCGAAGTGAAATGCTGAGCCTGCAAAATGATTTTATATTCGCGATACTGAATCCGATCCTGCGGGGTGTTTTCGATTTCGTGCTTCGACATGTAGCCCATAAATGCACACTCGGTTCCTCAAGGCAAAAGGCTTTTCGCCATTCGCCGTGCAATGAAGTAATCAATTAATACATGGAACAAAAATCTGTGGCTGTGATTGGGGCCGGGATGGGCGGGATCGGAGCGGCGCGTGTGCTGGCTGACGCGGGATTTCGGGTGGTGGTTTTTGACAAGTCGCGCGGCTTGGGCGGACGGTGTGCGACGAAGCGCTGGGAGGGACACTCGGTGGATCACGGGGCGCAGTATTTCACGATGAGGGATGCGGATTTTTCGCAGGCTGTTCGGCTGGCCTGTGGGGGCGATTTGTTGGAAATCCAGGCGCCGATTGTGGATGAAGCCGGTCGGGAGCTGCCAAGCGAGGAGCGTTTTTTTCATGCCAAGGGCAACAGCCGCCTGGCGAGGGCGCTTGCCGAGGGCTTGGATGTGAGGACAGGCATGACGATTGATGCCGTCGAAGATCGCCGTGTGGGCGGTGAGGAGTTCGATCTTGTCCTCAGCACGGCTCCTTGGCCGCAGACCGCGAAACTGGCCGGGATTTCAGGCGCTCAAAATCCCTACGCTCCGTGTTTGGCGGGGCTTTTTCTCTACGAGGGTGAGTGGGTGGGATCAACGGCGGCGAGGTATGCCATCAGCGACCGTTCGGGGCATGCGCTGGCTTGGTCGGCTTGCGAAAATCACAAGCCCGGGCGTGTTGGCGAGGGCTTCACTATCATGGTCGTCCATGCTTCGGAGGAATTCAGCCGCACCCGCTTGGAGGACGATCCTGCAAGCTGGGGTGACGATCTGCGGGTTCTTGTGGAGGAGCGCTGGGACATTCCAGCAAGCGCCTTCCGCGCCGTGCATCCGCATCGTTGGCGATATGCCCGCATTTCGCAGAAAATGGAAATACCGGCGCTGCCCGAGGGATGGCATTTCGCGGGGGATTTGCTCACTGAGTCACGAGTCGAATCCGCATGGCTGGCGGGACGCGAGGTGGCGGCACGGATTCTTTCTGGCGCATGAGCCGTAGTGGGCGCACTTTGTTTTCAACATGAAAATCGGAATCATCGGAGCAACTGGTTATGTGGGCGCCCGGCTTTGCCGCATGGCCGAGGAGGCTGGGCATGGCGTGGTGCGGTTTTCGCGAAGTGCGCGGGCTGGGTTTCGCAGGATCGAAGCGCGCGGTGGTCTCGATTTTTCGGGCTTGGATGCCGTGGTGAACCTCGCGGGCGAGCCGATTTTGGGACTGTGGACGGCGTCGAAGAAGGAAAAAATCCTGCGCAGCCGTGTGGATACGACGCGTCAGGTGGTCGGCAGTCTTCACTCGGGCATTGGCGTGCTGGTGAACGCCTCGGCGATTGGATTCTACGGTGACACGGGGGAGCGGGAGGTCGATGAATCGGCTGCGGCGGGAAGTGGTTTTTTGGCAGAGGTGTGTCAGGCTTGGGAGGCTGCGGCGCTGCCTGCCGAGGCGCTCGGATGCCGCGTTGTGCGGCTTCGTATTGGCTTCGTGACTGGGCCGGGCGGCGCGATGGGTCTGGTGCGTCCGGTTTTTCAACTCGGTTTGGGAGGAAATCTTGGCAATGGGCGGCAGTGGATGAGTTGTGTCCATGTGGACGATGTCGCCGGGATGATTCTATGGGCGCTGGAAAATCCATCGGTCAGTGGTGCGGTGAATGCCGTAAATCCGCAACCGGTGCGGAATGCCGAGTTCACGCGCACGCTGGCGCGCGTGGTGCGCCGCCCCGCGCTTCTGCCTGCTCCTTCCTGCGCCCTCAAACTCGCGCTCGGCGAGTTGTCGCATGTCATGCTCGACAGCCTGCGCGTGCGATCGGCAGTAGCGGAGCGTTTGGGCTACGCGTTTCGGTATCCCACGCTCGAAGCGGGTCTGCGTGCAGACTGATCCCGCCTTGCGGGTAAGACCAAATTCGCTAAAAACCCCAAATGGAAAAAGTGGCAAAAGTTTTTGTTGCGGGTAATCGCGGCATGGTCGGTAGTGCCATAGTGAGGCGGCTCCAGAGGGGTGGCTTTGAAAATATTCTCACCCGCACACGGCAGGAACTCGACCTCATGGATCGCGCCGCTGTGCGCGGTTTCTTCGAAGCCGAGCGACCGAACTATGTGGTGGATGCCGCAGCGAGGGTGGGGGGCATTGCCGCCAATTTCGAGAAGCCGGTCGAGTTCCTCATCGAGAACCTCACGATCCAGAACAATGTCATCCAAGCGGCCGCCGACTTTGGCGTGACGAAGCTCCTCTTCCTCGGCAGTTCGTGCATTTATCCAAAACTCGCCCCCCAGCCCCTCACGGAGGATGCGTTGCTCACCGGTCCACTGGAGCCGACGAACGATGCCTACGCCATTGCCAAAATTGCCGGCATCAAGCTCTGCCAAGCTTATGCCCGTGAGTATGGAAAAAATTTCATCTCCGGCATGCCGACGAACCTCTACGGGCCGAATGACAATTTCGATCTGCACACTTCACATGTGCTCCCGGCCTTGATCCGCAAGGTGCATGAGGCCAAGGAGTGTGGAGCGAAAGAGGTCTCGGTTTGGGGCAGTGGCACGCCGCGCCGGGAATTTCTGCATGTGGACGACCTCGCTGACGCCTGTTTTTTTCTCCTTGAAAACTACAGCTCGCCCGAAATCGTGAACATTGGCTGCGGCGAGGATGTCTCGATCAAGGAACTCGCCGAAACAGTCTGCGAGGTGCTTGGGTTCCAGGGATCCCTTGTTTTCGACGCCTCGAAGCCGGATGGAACTCCGCGCAAGCTCATGAATGTCGGCAGGCTTCTGGGCCTCGGCTGGAAACCCCGTATTGGACTCAAAGAAGGCATTCGGGATGCCTACGAGTGGTTTTTGAAAAGCCGTTGAACCCAGGCCTGCTCAAGCGAGCAGGCTGTTTATATAGGCGGAGGGCTCGAAGTTCTCGATCAAAACGACCGTCTCTCCGTTCCGGTGCATGCGGGCTTGAGTGACCAGGATTTCCGGAGTTTTGTGCGGGGCGAAAAGAATGTCGTCATGGGTGGCGTTGAGGTGCTCCGCAAACTTGTCGGGTGTCAGCGAGCCGCCCAGATGATCACTGCGTCCGGTGGCCACATGGATGGTTCCACGGATTTTTTCGTCCTGAATGTCACGGCCGGAAACAGGGAGGATTTGTGTTCCGAAGCCCAGTTCGCCGAGTTCACCCGTGACGGGGTCGGAGACGAGTTTTTTATTATGGGCTTCAACAACCGAGGCATCGCCGCTGAGGAGTTCGGCTTTCTGAATGCGGCCGCCTCCGACATGCATGAGGCCGATTGTGCTGTCCTCGTAGCGCATGGGGAAATGTCCAGAAGCGCCGGTGGGCACATAATAAATCTCGCCCGCCGGGAGGTTGGCGACATCGGGTTCGTTACCCCGGCAGAGGCCGTGGCTCTTTTGCGCCTCTTGGCCGCCGAGTTCAAGCCGGAGCGTGTGGGTGTTTCCATTGAAGAGAAAATCTATCTCCACCCAATCGGCCTTTGTCATGCCGAGGCGCATTTTTTCCGCGTCGACGCTCACATCGTCGTAGCTCACAGCGAGACCGGTGCGGAGGATGGTTTGGTTGACCCCGTGAAGCGTGGCGCCCCGGAAGCCGTATTGTTTGGCAAAGGCGGTGAGTGGTGCCGTGGCGGAGTAGGTCGAGATGCAGAGAATGATGTCGTAGTTCGGGTAAACATCCTTTTCCAGACTGACTATGCGTCCGTCGGGCGTGTAGGCCTCATCGGGGAGGTCAAGGTTGCTGCCGCCTGTGATCTTGTAGGCATACATCTCGCCGCCGCCGAGTCCGAGTTCTGCGAGGGTGCCGTCGCGGAGTGGTTCGTAGAAGAAATTTACGGCGTTTTTTTGAATCGTCAGTTCCGAGTTTTTCAAAAAGGCGAAGTCCTTGATTTGCGAGGCGTCCGGCAAGTCGATGAGGATGCAAATTTTCTGCCCGGCTTTCGGCTCAAAGGTGCTGCGGAGAAGGTTTGCGAGTCGGAATGCTGGAAAAACGCGGCGCGCGGCTTGTGTGGGAATAGTCATAGGATGCATGCGGACAACTTCTACGCCCGGAGTGTTGGTGACGATTCAAAAAATGCGTTGTGGCTATGAAATCGCTGTTTCAGCGGCGGGGGATTCTGGTTTATGGATTCGCGAGGTGAATTATCTCACAGCTATCCTCTGCGGCCTTGCGCTTCTGGTTGCCCAGTATTTTGTGGGGCGGGGACCATATCCCTTTCTGCCCCTCCCGGCGTATGCCGTGCTTTGTCTGGCCGGGCTGTCATGCGTCTGGCAGATCACGCGGAGGGAGTTTGTCGTGCCTCGTTGGCACTGCGTCTCTTTAGCTGCCGCCCTTGTCGCCTGGATTGCGATTCCGCTGCTGGGCCAGTCCGATCTTTGGTTGCCAGCTGCGCTGCTGCGAATGGTTCTGGCGTGCTGGATCGTTTACGGGTTGCTTGTTTTTGTCACCACTGGCACCGGCGAAAGGCTCGTCTTCCTCTCGATCTTGCTCGTCGGATCGTTTGTGCAAGCGGCTTTCGGGATTTTTCAATATTTGTTCCCCGATGCGCACCCGCATCTTGGCTGGATTTCGGAACTTTGCCCAGAGCGCATGAAGGGCCATGCTTTTCGGGCGAGGGGACTTTATTACAACGCCAACCACCTCGCCTGGCTCTTGAACTTCGCGGGGGCATTCGCCCTCTCCATCGGCGTCTGGGGCCGGGTCGGCCTGTGGCCGCGCGTCCTTCTGCTCTACGGAGCGGCGATGTTCTTCGGCGCGGGCATCCTCACGCAAAGTCGGGGGGGCTTGATTGGAGCCGGCACTGCATTGGCGGTTTTCCTCATTCTCAGCACCCGTGGTCTGATGCTCGGAGCCTGGGGCAGCCGGGGGCGGATGTTTGGTTTGGTGGCCTTGGCTGTTTTAGTAACTCTGGGCACGGCTTGGCAGGCCTATGAGTCCAGCGATCTCGCTCAATATCGTATTCTAAAGGCGGGTGAGGAAACCTACCGAGCGACCGTTTGGAAAACGGCCTTCCGTCAATGGCAGTCGGAACCTCTCTTTGGAACAGGCCTTGGAACTTTCACCAATTTCGCACGCCAATACAGGTTCCGCGCGGATGCGTTGGATGATGTTTTCGCCCACAATGACTGGGTGCAGGCGCTCGCGGAAATCGGCCTGATCGGCGCCGGTCTCGGCTTTTGCGTTTTGCTCGTGCATCTTACTTCGGGATGGAGGTCGGTCGTCGTCGATCTCCGCCAACGAATCGCCGCTGGTGGGTCGCCTGTGAGTTTGAAGGCCGGGATGCAGATGGGAGCCATGTCCTCGCTTTCTGCGTTTGCTGTTCACTCCTTTTTCGATTTCAATATGCAGGTTCCGGCCAACGCGCTTTTGCTTTGCGTTTCACTGGCCATCTTGGCATCGCCTGGGCGAAGGGTTTCGTCAGAGCCGGTCCCGGTGTTTGCCTCGCGCCTGGCTTTTGCAAGCCTCCTTGCAGCACCTCTGGTGCTCGGATGGAGTGCTTGGAAAGACCTCCCCGCCGAGTTGGACTGGGGCCGCGCCGATGCGGCACTGGCTCGCGGAAAATCCGAACGGGCACTGGAACTTGCCGAAGCCGGGATATCGGCAAACCCAAAGCACAGCGCCCTCGCCGCCACCGGGGGACGAGTTGCACTTGCTCTCGGAAAGGACACTCGACTTTCCGAAGTCGAGCAGCGCCGACTGCTACAGCGCTCAGTGGAATTGTCCGCAATTGCGGCGCAAGGAGAACCCGGCGATGCCTGGCACCTCCTGAACCTCGCCCACGCCCATGACAACCTTGGAAATTTCGAGCAAGCCAGACCGTTCCATAAGGCCGCCATTGCAAAGGCTCCCTACTACGCGACCCCCTACGAATTTTATGGGCTCCATCTGGAATTGTCCGCTTCACCCGCCGAGGCTGTTCGCCTTTACGAACTTGCCCTCCATCTCCCGGCCTCCACCTTTGCCTCACAGCGGAGAGATTTTATTTTGAGGCTCCAAAAGTAGATTCTTTTTTCTGGGTGGCTGATTGAATGAAGTCATGCCTACAGATTGTGGTTTACAGCCGTAAATTTCTGGGGTCCCGCACTATTCATTGTGGCCACTGGAGTCAATCAGCCACCCAGATTCTTTTTTGGATTTTCCTATTCGATTCAGCATCGACTGTTACGAAATCGTAACATAAGATGCCACAAACCTCTTGACTTGTGACAGCGAATTCATCGATACTTTGCTATTTCCAGCGCCAATTATGAACCTAAATGCAAAACTCCTCTCATGCGCCAGCATGGCACTTACCGCAGTGTTGCCAATTGGTGCATTTGCTCAAAACACCTCTCGGCAAAATCAATCATCTCAAGCAACCTCCACTGCGAACCAGTTATCGCCTGCACAAGCCTCTCAAGTTTCAGCCGCTCTTACCAAAGCTTTTGGATCAAATGGAGACAGTGCAGCTCTCATTGCCGCTGTTGCTGAAATGTCCAAGGCAAATCCTGAGCAAGCCGCCGCGATCGCTGCAGCAGCTACTGCTGTTGCTCCCGCGTTGTCGGCGCAAATCGCCGCCAGCGCTGCCGCCGCTGCTCCAGCACAAGCTGCTGTCGTTGCCTCCGCTGTAGCTGTAGCCGCACCTGCACAAGCAGCCGCAGTTGCTTCTGCAGTAGCCGCCGCTGCGCCCGCCCAGGCCGCTGCCGTTGCCGCTGCAGTCGCTTCGGCCGCTCCAAGTCAAGCAGCAGCACTAGCTGCCGCCGTTGCCACGGCCGCGCCCGCTCAAGCTGCGGCTGTTGCTGCAGCGGTTGCCACAATGGTTCCTGCAGCAGCAGCACAAGTTGCTGCCAGCGTTTCTGCGGCTGTTCCTGTAGCCGCTGTGCAGATCGCCCAAAGCGTCTCCTCGGCGGTGCCAGCACAATCCTCCGCTGTGGCCGCCGCAGTCGTGGCAGCTGTTCCCTCGGCGGATGCTGCAGCAGTTACTGCCGCAGCAACCACGGGTGCACAGCAACCAGCTCAAAATTCCAATCAGCCATTCAACACCGGTGACCAAGGCTCTGAAACCGTTGGTCAAAGCTTGCCTGGCTCGAATGGCGGGACTGGAACAGGCGGAAGTGGAACTCCGCCGCGCCCAACCAATGCATCAAATTAGAAGAGTTTGACGCCTGTTTAAATTTCCTAAACACTACCCACCAAGATGACTAAAAACCTGATCTTATCACTCATCAGCCTTGCTGCCTACTCATCCGTCTTGTTGGCTCAGCAAGCATCCGAAGAATTCTACGGTTCCCCCGCTCCTGCTGATTTTCCGCAATTGGAAGGACAGCCTGTCGATGATAATGCCTCGGCTGTTGAAGAACCAAGCCAGACAGATTCCGGAGGCGTTTTTGACAAGAAACCTTACTCGTTCTCTTTTGCAGTCCGCGAGGGGTATGATGACAACCTCTTCACAACTCAGACAGACCGTGATGCCAGTTTTTACACCAACTTCGCAGGAGGGGTTGAACATAAAATTGAAAACTCACGCCTTCAACTCTCAATTGCACTAAATGGAGGGGTGACCTATTATTACACGCGCCCTGGCAACAAGTTTGACTATACAGGTGCTGTGAACCTTCAAGGACTCTACAAAATCAACCAACGATTCACGCTGAATTTCTCAACCAATACAGCCTATCTTTCACAGCCTGACCTGGAGGTGCCCGGAACAAGTGCTCGTAACAATGGAGACTATATGTTTTCCTCCACAACCATTGCGGGGGCTTACCAGTGGGCTGAAAAATTTTCGACCGACACAAAGTATAACTTCACGCCATTTCTTTATGTCGAAGACCAACTTAACCAAGATCAAGGACGCATAGAGCAAACCATCGGACAGTCTTTCAGGTGGCTTGTGCTTCCAAAAACAACGGCCATCGTCGAATACCGTGCCAACCCAGTCAATTATTACTCTGCCCCGCTGGACAACTTTGGCCAATTCTTTCTGCTCGGTGTTGATCAAGTTTTTAGCCCGAAGTTCAAAGTCACCTCGCGCGGTGGTGCTGAATTGCGCTTCTACAGTTCTGACAACAACAACCCCGATTATTTCGGGCCGTTCTGCGAGTTGAATGGAATGTATGAATACCAGAAGAATTCCAGCATCGGTCTGAATCTCCGCTACGGAACAGAGGCCTCTGGATTGAATGGCGCGGCGACACGCAATACTTTTCGCTTGGGGGTCAATATTGTGCAGGGCATCACGCCGAAGCTTTCCTTTAACCTAGGTGCTAACTATCAGAACAATTTTTACAATGAATTTGACAAGCAGGATCCCAACTCTGATTTTTATGAAAACATTGTCGAGTTCAGTGTAGGAGCGAATTTCAAGATAAATAAATCTTTTGAACTCCAAGGTGGATACACGCGCACCGTGGATGCTGCCCCTGCCTCAGAGCAGTTGAGTTACACCCGTAATGTGGTCTTTTTGGGAGCCAATATGCAGTTTTAACTGCTGAGGATTTACTGCATATTTGTATTAATATCTTAATGCTGAGTCGCGATTTCTGGTCGGCCTCGCGCTTTAGTTTGCCGACTATGGGCTAGGCTCTATATTGTTTGCCCGCTTGCAAACAATGTGCCTACATAGACATTATCAAAAATGAATAAGGAAGAATCCAACGAACTTCAACTCCACTTCCTCGACTACTGGCGCGTCATACGAATACGGCTTCCGCTTATTGTTCTCGTATTCCTGCTTGTTGTCATCACCACGGGTGTGGTGACCTATTTTCTTCCGAAGCAATACGAATCCAGTGTCACGATGCAGATCAACCAGAATGACACCTACCTAAAGGTATTTGATGATCGTGGGGGTGGAGGGGGATTTGACCCTCGTTACATCACCACGCAATTCGAGATCATTCAGCGTAAAGAAATCCTTTATCCGGTGATCGAGGCACTCGGCCTCGAGCAAAAGTGGAAAAAACTCTACGGCATTGTTGGAAAGGAACAAACCCTCTTCCGACTAAGAAAAATGATCGATGTTCGCGAGATTCGAAACACCGAACTCATCCAAATCAGCGTTCTCGACCAAGATAAAAATGAAGCCTCGGAAATTGCCAATCGCATTGCGGAAGAGTATCAGCGCCGTCGTATTGGTGAGCAACAAGGAACAGTCAACCGCTCGCTTATCCAGTTGAAGGATGAAGTCGCCAAACAAAGCCGCCGAGTCGATGAGCTCCGTGCTGAGGCGCAACGCATTCGGATCGAAAACGAAATTCAGGATCTAAATCCCGATAGCGTTGTGGATCCGATGCAGGCGGCAAACGAAGTTTTGCTTTCAGTCGAGCAGCAAGTCAGCACAGAGCGTCTCAGGCTTTCCTCCCTTCGGGCGAAATACGAGCAGATTAGCAAGTTGACCGATGATCAGATCATGCGCAGCATCAGCACGCTTGATGTTCAGGATCCGACCATCATTCAAATGCTTCCACAGTATCAAGAAGTTGCATCTGAAGAGGCACGTCTGCTCAATAGTGGACTTGGCAGCAATCATCCGACTGTCAAATCCATGCGGGCTAAAAAAGAAGTGATGTCGAAGCAGTTGGCATCACAGATAGCCTCTTTGCGCGCCAGTATGGAAGCCAATATTCGAATTGGTGAGGAGTCCATCAAGGAATTGGAGCAAAGGCTGAGAGAATCTCAAAGCAAGCAACAGACATCAAAAACACGCGCCTCGGGTTACTATGAGGCTAAAAATAACTATATACAGGCCAAGCGAATTTTAGAGGCTGCCGAGATGCGGCTTTCCACGGAAACGATGCAGCGGACAATGCCGCAAGATCCCGCTGTGATCTGGGAGCGTGCAGAACCTGCGGATTTCCCTTCGCGCCCCCGGGTTTTGCTGAACATGATTCTTGGTATCGTCGTCGGATTAGGCTTTGGCGTAGGCTTGGCATTTTTCATTGAGTATCTTGATACAAGCGTGAAGACCTTGGAGGAGGTGGAGTCTCTTCTGAAAGTGCCTGTCTTGTCGGTTATTCCAAAGAATATAAGTCTCCTCATCAATGGCAAGGATGACAATCCCGATTCTGAGGCCTACCGCATCATGCGCACGAATATTGAATTCAACCGCAAATCACCATCTGCAAGTTCGATCACAATCGTGAGCGGTGGACCTAGTGAAGGTAAATCCACAACACTTAATAATTTAGCTTATACATTTGCCAAGGGGGGATACACAACCCTTCTGGTGGACGCCGATCTGCGCAGACCTTCGCAGCACAGAATATTTGGATTTGAGAATAAGGTTGGACTCAGTGATTATTTAACTAAAAATTTTGAATTAGAAGATGTTGTAAAGCAAACCAAGCTTGACAATCTCTATTTTCTTCCCAGTGGATTGCTCCCAAGTGATGCCGTGGGTATCTTGAACTCCCAGCGGATGCTCGATATGATTCAAGACGCGAAAAGTCGCTTTGATATCGTCTTCTTCGATTCTCCTCCAATCTTGGGTGTTAGTGATGCCTCTGTGTTGTCGAGTGAGGTTGATCTCACAATCATTGTCGTTCAACACCGCAGGTTCCCCAAGAGCATGCTACAGCGAGTCAAGTTGGCTATTGATAATGTGGGAGGTAAAACGCTTGGCGTTGTTCTCAACAATGTGGATGTTCGCCACGACCAATCTTACGAATACTATACAAGCTACTACAATTATTATCATAAACCGGTTGCAAATCCGCAAAAAAAACAGATGGAATCGAATGTTGATTCCGTTCAAGTGGTTCAATCTGTAAAAACAAAAGATAAAAATAGTGAATATTAAAAATCTTCTAAAATTGCTCCTTGCGCCACTTGTTTTTTTACCACATTTGGTTTTAGCTCAGGATGCTCTGTTGAGGTCTGGAGACACGATTGAGTTGCGGATTGGTGGAGTGCCTCCTGAGGAAGTGCAGCAGGTCACTGGTCCATATGCAATTGATGGAGATGGTTATGTAAATCTTCCTCATATTGGGAAAATCCGAGCTGACCAAACCACGCAATCGGAGCTTCAGAGAGCTATAGAGAATGCCTATCGGTCTCAACAAATCTATACAAATCCATCCATCACACTCACTATTCCAAACACGGCGCGTTTTGTGAACACTGGAGGGGAAGTTAAAGCTCCTCAACGGGTTCCTTTTACAGCAGACCTTACTCTTCTTGGTGCAATCAGCGCCTCGGGCGGATTCACCGAATTCGCCGACCAGAAAAAAGTCCGTCTTCTCCGCGATGGCAAGGTGACCATCGTTAATGTCAAAGATGTTCGTAAAGACCCGGAGAAGGATATTCGCCTTAAACCTGGCGATAGGATCGAAGTTCCGCAAAGTTTTTGGTGAGTTTATAGACGATTTTTGATGAATGATTTTGAAAATGAGGAACTCCAGTGGTTTTGCATCAAATGCAAACCTCGTCAAGAATCCACGGCTAAGCGGAGTATTCTGAGGGATATTGGCGCGGAAGTTTTTTGTCCGATGCTTCGATTTGAGCGTGCGCGGCGCAGCGGTAGGGTTCGTGTCACCGAAGCAATGTTTCCAGGTTATTTGTTCGCGCGCTTCAACTACCGTAGCCAGCACCGTCATTTGGGCGCATGCCATGGAGTTTCCCACATCGTCAAGTTTGGAGGCATCGCAGCGGTTGTCGGGGAGGATATTATCAAAGCCTTGCGCGAGGTTGTGGTGGATGCAGAAACGGTGGAAATCCGCACACAGATCGAGGTTGGTAGCGAGGTGCAGGTTCTCAAGGGGGCCTTCAGCGGAATTCACGCCATAGTCACTCAGGTTCTTCCTGCACAGGCTCGTGTCAAAGTTCTCCTCGAACTCCTCGGCATGGAGCGCGAGGTCGAAATCGAGGAAAGCGGCGTCTTGCCGCACATCGCCCATCCTTTGGCTCCCAGTTAGTTTGTCTTCAAAATTTTGGGCATTTGCCCTGTTTGAGCGGCGGGAGGCGTAGCCTTCACGCCTGGAGGTTTTGGTGGATTGATGGCTCGCACATTAGACTTTGTGAGTAGCGGAATTTCACGCAGGGCTTCAATTCGGACTTTTGCGATGCCCCGGTCGTAGGTGCCGAGTTTTTTTGCGGCGGCGGCGCTGAGGTCAATGATGCGACCCTTGATATAAGGACCGCGATTGTTGACCCGAACGATGATCGAGTTGCCGGTTTTTAAATCTGCAACCCGAACGCGGGTGTTGAACGGCAGTTTCTTATGTGCCGCTGTGAAATCCCCAGCGCGGTAGGTCTCGCCATTTGCCGTCAAGCGGCCAATCCAGCGCCCACCATACCAAGAGGCTACTCCATACTCCACCAAAGTCGGCGTGCCGGAGTAAACCTGCGCCTCTCTTCCATCGGGAGATGTGTCAATGACCATGCGGGTTTGGCATCCGGCTAGGAAAAGGCAAAAAATCAACCCCCACGCGCTATGCCAGAATCGGAACGGCCGTTGTTGGAGAGCTATTTCGGGAGGCATGGGGCGTGGGAATCCAATATGGCGAGGGCGGCTGAAACTGAGGCCTCGGGAGAGGCCAATTCGCTTAAATTCAGCGAGGGAAAAGTAAATTGGGTGCGTCCCCAGGTCAATTGGCGTTTCGCGTAGCGTTGGGTCGCCATTACCATGGCGGCCTTGCAGTCGACTTCGCTGATCTCGCCCCGGATGAGTTGTTGAATTTCTTGAAAGCCGATGGCGCGGCGTGCGCCCTCTCCCGCGTGAGAGGCGGCATGGACTTCGTCAACCACGCCGGAAAGAAACATGGCTTCAACATTCGCGGCGATGCGAGTGCGCAGATCTTCGCGATCCCGCGTGAGCACGAGCCCGCGAAAAAGCCCCTTGTCCTTGCTCCAAGCGTCACGGGATTCAGCCAAGGGCTTTCCAGTGAGAATAACGATTTCGAGAGCGCGGCGGACTCGCACGGGATTTTGAGTATCAATCGCAGCAGGTGCAGCCGGGTCATTCTCAGACAACTGCGCCAGCACATTCTCGAGAGGCATGGCCGCGATGCGGGCGCGCAAGGCAGGATCGGTCTTGGGCATTTCCGCCAAGCCGTGTGTGAGGGCTTTCAGGTAGAGGCCGGTTCCTCCGGTTAAAATTGGCACACGGCCGCGCGATTGGATGTCTCGGATGCAGCGCCAAGCCTCCTCTGCATAGATCGCAGCATCGAACCCTTGCTTGAGATCTAAAAAACCCACCAAGTGGTGGGGAACCAGCGCGCGCTGGGCCGGAGTGGCCTGGGCCGTGAGGATAGGAAGCCCGGCGTAAATTTGAAAAGCATCCGACCCTATGATTTCTCCTCCAAGGTGGAGCGCCAGCGCGACGGCAAGAGCGGATTTTCCCGCGCCTGTGGGCCCCGTCACGATGATCGGACGGGGCCCCTTGGCGAAGGATGTTTGTGTGTTACTCAGCGGCCGGGGCGGCGGTGCGTTCGGAGCGGCGCTCCTCAAGAGCTTTGGCTCCGCTCACCACAAGTTTGCGTCCCATGAATTCCTTGTCGTGGAGATCCGAGACAGCGCGTTTTGCTTCATCCACCGACTGCATTTGCACAAAGGCAAATCCCTTGGAGCGCATGTTGTGGCGATTCACAACGATTTCGACATTCTGCACTGATCCGACTCCGTTGAAGAGATCGAAGAGATCGCTTTCGCCAGCGTCGAACGAGAGGTTGCCGACATAGAGGCGGGGCGAAGTGACTTCGACCACCTCGGGTGTGCGCATGCCGGTCGGGCGCTCGCTGCGGCTCTGGCGCTCGCGGGCGGGGCGCTCGGAGGAGGCGCTTTCAGTAGTGCGGGTTTGGCGTTCCTCGCGGGCAGGTCTTTTTGTTTCCTCAGGTTTTCCGGTCAGGAATCCGAGGATGCGTGCGAGGAGCGATTTTTTGGCTTTGGGTTTGTTTTCGTGTTGGGCGGAGCCGGATCGGCTGCCGCGATCGGAGCGTCGGCCGGACCCTCGGCGTGACGAGCGGCGTGACGAGCGGCGTGTTCCGCTGGGTGAGTATTCTGATGACATGGTTTCTAGTATTGCGTTGCGTGGCCGACCCGCCGCGCGGAGAAATCCTCTCCACAGGAACGGCGCGGACGGCAGTTCTGCTGCCGACGATGCGCACCCCCTTGCGAGTGTGTGCTTAACGCACACCGCAAAGAACATGAGTGACGCGATGAATTCAGACCTTGGACCGTAGTAAAATGAGTCGCCGGAGCCGTATTGCATGTATAATAGCGTCGGAAGCCCTTCGAATATTCCCTTTGTCAAAGGGAAACTCAAGGCGGAAATCATGCGTAGAGATATCAAAATCAGAGCCATTTCACCTGATTTGGGTATGAACTTTTAAACCTCGCTTATGCGGCAGGATTTTTTCCCAGCTCTTTTTGGGATGGCGTGCCGGGGTGCGTGGAGGAGTTGCATCCGGCGCCAAGGTGT
>JBILWM010000117.1:0-7813 GCA_044369905.1 Terrimicrobiaceae bacterium
CACCGAAGCTGCGCATCGTTGCGAATGTGGCCATCGGTTACAACAACCTCGACATCGCCGCACTCGATGAAGCGGGAGTTTGGGCCAGCAACTGCCCCGATCCCTTCAGCGAGCCTGCAGCCGATCATACCATCGCGCTGCTGCTCGCAGTCGCCCGCCGCGTGCCCGAAGCCGATGCCTATGTGCGCTCCGGCCAATGGGCGAAGGATGGATTCCAACCTGGTCCGTGGGATGGCATGCTTCTCGGCGGAAAAACCATCGGCATCGTTGGCTTCGGCCAAATCGGCCGTGGAGTGGCCAAGCGCGCCGAGGCTTTCGGCATGCGTGTCATTTTCCACAACACCAGCGGACAAAATGATCCCCGCTATCGCACGCTCGAGGCCCTCCTCGCCGAATCCGATGTGGTGAGCCTGAATTGCCCCTTGGTGCCCGCAACGCGTCACCTTCTCAATGCGCAAAGCATCGCTCTTATGAAACGCGGAGCGATCGTGCTCAACATGGCACGCAGTCCGGTGATCGATGAAAACGCGCTCGCTGCGGCCCTGGCCAGCGGCCATCTCGGCGGCGCCGGCATGGATGTCGCCGAGAACGAGCCGCAAATTCATCCTGGTCTCCTTGCACAAAGAAATGTCGTTTTCAGTCCGCACATCGGCGGCGGCACGGTCGAAAGCCGCAAGCAAGCGCGCCTCACTTGCGCCCGCAATGTCGCCGAAGTCCTGCAAGACCGCCCGCCACTCAACCCTGTGAATCGTCCAGTGATCTCGTAGTTGATCCCGGATTAGCCAATAGAGTGTTGCGGATTCGTTTAAGCTCCGCGCGGCAGCGCGCTCGTTGATTCAAGGTAGGGTCGGGCGCGCCGCCGCTGACCCATTTGCGTGGCAACGCCGCCATTTTATCCAGCAGAGACGCCGTCTTGCGGCTGAAGTTTGGGACGCCAAGGGCCTGGCGAATCCCTACCTTGGAATTACGAGGACGCCGCTTGGCGGCTGAAAAATGGGCCATGCAAGATGGTGTCCCAGCGTCACGCCGTAGCCGCAAAGCGCATAGGCGGACCCTAAAAAAAATGATTCTGCCGTCCATGGTTTTGTCAAAAACTCCTCAATGAGTGTTTTGACAAAACCGCCGTGTTCAACTTATTTGTTAAACATGCAAAGCATCTCCTCGAGAGACCTCGTTCACCGCTCCAAGGAAATTCGCAAGCTCCTGTCGGCCGGTCAGACTCTTCGTTGGACATCGCACGGGGTGCCTGTGGCTTTGATTCAACCGGCAACTGCTCAGGTTCCTCTTGCCAAGCCGGATTGGATTTCTCGCGCCCGTGCCGCCGGTGCGGTCAATAGCAGACACCCTTCTATTGCTGACACTGTTTATGAAGACCGCGGCTGACCTTTATTGCGATGTCCAAAGTCTATTTTGACACCGGTGCGCTTGTGAAACTCTACATCTTCGAAACCGGAAGCGCTTTTGTGCAACGCCAAGCGCAGAAAGCCCGCTCGATTCCCCTCAACCAACTTCAGGAAACCGAACTTCGCAACGCCATTCATGCGGCGATCGGTCGAAAGAGCATTCCGAGCGCTGCTGGACTCTTGGCCCTTGAACACATCGACTTGGACACCAGCAACGGAATTCTATCCATGGAAATGCTGGATTGGCCGGTCGTTTGGAACCGCGCAGCCCATCTGGCCCGCCTTCATACAAGGAAACTCCTCTGCCGCACGCTGATATCCTTCATGTTGCCGCGGCAGAGGCGTGTGGTGCCGATCTGTTGGTGACAGGCGACAAACGTCAGTTCAAACTCGCCAGCGTTGTTGGATTGCCGGCAGTTCTTGTGCCCGAATCGCAGAAGTCTTTGTAGGGCTGAGAAGTTTTGATTTCTCCTCGTTCTGGTCGTTTCACCTTATGGGGGCGTCATATTAGGCCCTGCCAAAATGTGCTTCATCGCTCCTGAAGAGAGCACGCTCGCCTCTCCGAGCCGTAGGTCTAGGAGCCGCCTTGCGGCTGAAAATTTCCCGAAATCACGACCCGCTCTGCCGCGCGGTTTTGTAGCGGCTGTCTATGACTGCCGAATCGGAGCCCCTCCGCTGCTCACAGAGATGCCGCCACAGTAATCGCGCGGCAGCGCGCAGGCAGACATGTCACGCCGTAGCCGCGAAGCGCGTAGGCGGATCCAAAAAAAATGATTCTGTCATCCATCATTCTGTCGAACTTTTGTTGCCGAAAATGTCAAAATCGTCACATTCCTTCTTTTGACCCGGCACGTGTGGTTACCAACGATCGCCACCATGTCCCGGCCTGAGAGTCCTCTTCATCAACCCCACGACAAGCTGGTCAAGTCGACCTTTTCAGACCCCGAGAACGCCCGGGCCTTTCTGCAAGCTAACCTCCCGCGCAAACTCGCCCGCCGCATCGATTGGAGCACGCTGAGTCTGGCGAGCGGCAGTTTCATCGACCCCGAGTTTGTCGCCACCTCGAGCGACCTCCTTTTCACCGCGAAAATCGACGGCCAACCCGCCTTCCTCTACATCCTCTTCGAGCACCAGAATCAGGAGGACCCCTTCATCGGCCTGCGCCTGCTCACCTACATGGTCCGCATCTGGAGCGATTACCTCCGTGCCAATCCCGGAGCCACGAAACTCCCGCCTATCCTGCCGCTCGTCCTTGCGCAGGACAACAAACCGTGGAAAAGTTCCACCCGCTTCGCTGACCTCATCGACATTCCCGAAGGGGCAGGGGAGATGAAAAAACACATCCCCGACTTCGAATTCCAGCTCGTGGAGTTGTTCCGGATGCCGTTCGAAAAAATCCTTGGCACACCGATGGGCATCCTCACGCTGCGTGCCCTGAAAGCCGAAAAGCTCCAAGCTCTGCTGGACGACACGGTCTGGGACGAATCGTTGCTGATCCAGTTGTCATCGAACTCCTTCGAGATGCTGATGCGCTACATCCTGGACCGAGACCTTGACAAGCCCGCCTTTCGCAGGAGACTAAAAACACTACGCAACCCGAAACTCAGCAAAAACGCCATGTCACTCGCCGAACAATTCCGCCAAGAGGGTATCCGCAAAGGTCGCCAAGAAGGTCTGATCTTCTCGAAGCAACAAGACATCCTCGAAGCGCTGGAAATCCGCTTTGAGCGAGTCCCCGCGGGCCTGCGCGAGGAAATCGAGTCGATCACTGATTCCAAAAAACTCACGCACCTTCTCAGGGCCGCGATTACAAGCGCCGACCTCGAATCCTTCGCGGTGGAGCTTTAAGCTCCGCGCGGCAGCGCGCTCGTTGATTCAAGGTAGGGTCGGCGCGCCGCCGCTGACCCATTTGCGCGACAACGCCGCCATCGCATTAGGCAGGAACGCCGCTATGCGGCTGAAGTTTGGGACGCCAAGGGCCTGGCGATTCCTACCGATCCTGGGGATTACGAGGACGCCGCTTGGCGGCTGAAAAATGGGTCATGCGAGGACGATGAACCCAATGTCACGCCGTAGCCGCGAAGCGCGTAGGCGGATCCATTCAAATGATTTTGTCACGAATCGCGCTGCCGCGCGAAAGCGGGGAGCATGGTCGTCCCGACCGTGTAAGCCACTCGCGTGGCAGCCTCATCGATGATCGAACTCCGCCTTGCGCGTAGGCGGAATCCCCATTGTTCCCTGAAATGTCCGTTTTATTAAACAGATGTCCGTTTTTTTAAACAGTTCACCCTTGTTTGCGCGGGTGCGCATGTTGAAATTCTCGTCCGGTGGCTCTTATCGCCGCTTTCAACAAAACCAAACTCAACCAAAATCAATATGATCACATACCGCCCCAATACACTCCCCGTTTGTGCCTGTGCCGCGATTGCAGCGCTCGCCATTGCTTCGCAAGCCGTGGCCTCCACTCCGGTTTATTCCGAGGACTTCAATTCCTACAACACCGATGCCAATTTAATCGGACAAAATAATTGGGCTCGCGCGGGAGTTCCGAATTCGCCTTCTATTTCCACGCTTCCCAAAGGCATCAACACGACTCCTGCTGTGGCGAAGAATCTCACGGCCGCTCAAGACGCAACGGCCGCCGAGCTGAAGAGGGATTCTTTCAATCTGCCGGCATCCGGCATTTTCTCCTACGAGTTCGACACCCAGCGCGACACCGGTAGTTCCTGCACTGCGGCTGTGGGATTCGGCGCATCCGCCTCAAAGGGCGCGGCCCATGTTGGAATCAACAAAGGCGCGTTCTTCCTTCGCTTGGAGGACTACGGCGAGACGCATTGGATTTTTACTGCTCCAAATTCGGGTTTCTTCCCCGCTGCCACGAACTGGTATCGAATCAAAGTGGACATCAACCTTGCCACAAAAGAACTCGTTGGCTTGTCAGTGAAAGATCTGAGCCAAGGGGATTCCAAAATCAGCGACACCGAGTTTCAGCCTCTCTTCATTGGCAAAGAAGGGACCGCCCGCAATCTCGCCGGCTTCTTTGCCACCGACCCCACGACTTGGGATGAGGTGTTCGTTCGCACGGGCGAGCAAGATGCCGAAGGCTCGGGTTGGATTGACAATATTTCTGCCACGGTGGTTCCAGCATCAAATTAAGGCGCTCCGCTCTCGGCTGATTACTCACAAATCTTCTTAGAAAAACCACCTGTCATGTCTCGATCCATACATACTTGCCTTCTTGGTTCCTTCTCTCTTGCCACACCTGCTCTTCGTTCGATCGCGGGCATTTCGTTCCTTGCAATGGGGCTGTTCATGTTCAGTGCTTGTGAAAAGAAAGCCCCCGAGGTGCAGAAGGAAGTTCCGGCAGCGCCAGTTGCTGAACAACCGCCTGTGGCACCTGCGGCTCCTTTGCTAAAAAACGGCGACTTCGAGCTGGGTGAGGAGGGGTGGAAGTTGGGCAAAGGCTATGTGATCGAGCAGGGTGGGGGACGCAGCAGCACCCGCGCTCTGTTTTTCGAGCGCACGGACAAGGCAGACAAGGCGTCCACTCATCAGGAAATTAAAGTAGTCCCTGGTGCCAAATACCGCTTCAGCGCCTGGATGCGCTACCTCAGACCCGAAGGCGACTCGAAAGGTGCCACGCTGGGCATGGAGTTCTATGACGAGGGCGGGAAGTTTATCAAAGCCACTTACCCTCCTGGTCTCATCTCGTCAGAGGATTGGACCAAAGTCGAAGGTAGCGCCGTGGTTCCCGACAATGCGAAATCTGCGCGTCTCGTGCTTCAGATCCGCAAGGAGCAAATCGGCAAGGCTTGGTTTGAGGATGTCGAACTCAAATTGGACGAACCGCTGATCCAGCTCAATCTCATCTCGCCGTCCATTTCAACCATCACGCCGGTGAAGGGCTTGGTTCGCTTCAATGTCTATTTTGAAGATCAGGCCCTTCAGAAACGCACGGATGAGCTCACACTGCGCGTCGAGGCGCTTGCTGGCGGTAAATCTCTCAAGACATTGACCTCACCCATTCTCAAGCAACGAGCCGAGGCCGATCTCTCGGGTCTTCCGCTTGGTGAAACCGAGGTGAAGCTCACTCTTATCGACTCCAAAAACAAACAGACGCTCTCGGAGAAAACAGTTCCGCTCACAGTCGCGCCTGCCGATCGTCCGGTGCCTGCCAATGCCTGCCTGATCGATGCACAGGGCCGCGCCATCGTGGATGGAAAACCCTATCTTCCTGTCGGGCTCTACATCGACAATTTCTCCGAGGAGCAATTGGATCGCATCGGAGCGAGTCCCTTCAACTGCCTCATGCCTTACCATGTGATGGTCGGACGCATGAATAAAGGTCAGAAGCACTCGATTGAAACGATTCGCGAGTGCCTCGACTTCAGCCATGAAAAAGGCCTCAAGATCATTTTTGGAACTCAATGGGCGCATGAAGGAATCAGAAATGCGATGACGGATTGGATGGGAGCCAAGGGAGAGACTGCCGTGATCACCAAGGTGGTGGAGACCTTCAAAGATCATCCCTCCCTGCTCGCATGGTATCTGTGTGACGAGTTGCCTTTGAGTATGAAGGATCGCTTGGAAAAACGCCGTGCATTGGTCAATCGCCTCGATCCCTACCACCCGACTTATTCGGTGTTTTATCAGACGGATGATCTTCCGTTTTATGGAGGCGGCCAGGATGTGATCGGCGTCGATCATTATCCGGTCAAGTTTGCCGAAAACCTCCACATGAAGGGGGTCGCCAAGCAAATGAATGCTGTGGATCTTACCGGCCTGCCCACTTGGGTGGTTCCTCAGGCCCACAACATGGGCACCTTCGAGGCCAAGGACGCCGAGGATGCCAAGCGCTTCCTCGACCCCACCGAAGACCAGATGCTGAGCATGTCGCTCTACATGGCCGCCCGTGGAGCAAAGGGTTTCATCTTCTATGCTGGTAACCTGCTCGCCATGACGGAAGAGGTCTTCTACGCGCCGAATCGTAATCGAATCAAAGACGCCCCCGCTCCGCAAACTGAAGCCGACTTCGCCCGCCGCTGGGCCGAGCTTTCCCGCGTAGGCGGCGTCCTGCGCGGATTGGAGCCATTCCTCCTCGCCGACAAGTCGGCTCCCGAGGTCAAATTGGAAGTCGAGAAGGGCGAGGTCGTAGCCCGCGAGTTCCGCGATGAGGAGGGTAATGTGCGCATCCTCATTGCCGGCGTCGGCCCCGGCGAAAGCCAGGCGGTCATCACCACCACCGCCTCCATGCCGCTCAAGTCTGCCAACGGAAAAACCGTATCCCTCGGCGACAACAAATACCGATTCACCGGCCAAGACATTTGCTCCGACATCCTATCTGGCGGGAAGTGATCGGCAGGTCCTTTGGGTCTAAGGATTCGATTTTATCAAGCGCGGAATGTTTGTCTGGGTAGGGTCGGCGCGCCGCCGCTGACCCATTTGCGCGGCAACGCCGCCATCGTATCGAGCAGGAACGCCGCTTTGCAGCTGAAAAATGGGTCATGCGAGGACGATGAACCCTCCCAGGTTTTTCGAATCGCGCCGCCGCGCGAAAGAGGGGAGCGTGGTCGTCCCGACCGTGAAAGACACTCGCGTGGCAGCCTCATCGATGATCGAAGGCAAGCCTTGCGGCTGAAGTTTGGGATGCCAAGGTAGCCACGCCGCACCGTCGGGGGCCAGTTTTTCGCATGCTATAGCCTCCCCTGTGCTCTATGCGGCTCTCGGTTACGAAAGCGCAGTCGCGATAGAACGCATTCTCGAAAGAACAATTCGTAAACGCTCGCGAGAGACTGGATCAGCGCGAAAACACGCCACCACATGCAGGGAGTCGATTGTATTCATTTTCGGTGGATTCTTTTCAACAGCTCATCTTCGGCGATTTTGCGCTCGCGGGTGCGGCCTTCCCGCAGGGCATCAATCAAAGCGAGAAGCTCGTAGAGGCGGCCATCCCGGCGAGCGGCCTTCGGGGCGGAAGGATGCAGTGGCTCCACTGTGTATCCGAGATTTTCTCCTGAGGCATCCGGCCACACAGGGATATTTTCCTTTCCGAAGGAGATGAGTTCATTCAAAGGCGGTGCAGCGTAGGATGTCGGCATGCCATGGGTCAGCCCTCCCATGCCCGCCGGAAAAACATAGCGCAACCCGTGAATCAAAAATTCCCGAACCGCGCCCTGTCGAATCCTCCGATCCTTTGGGTCAACCAACCCCGCCTGTCCGAGCCTCTGCACGGCTGCGTGGAATTCGGAAGCGCTCATCTCGAGTTCTCCTGCTGTCGGCGGTCACTTAAAATGCACCACTCGCGGTCACTTCAAAATGCACCACTTTTCGACGGTATGAAGAGCCCTTTTGGAAGCGCTGGAAAGCGCGCTCAATCGGGCGATGTCAAACGTCCTAAAAGTGAACAAACA
>JBILWM010000037.1:0-25337 GCA_044369905.1 Terrimicrobiaceae bacterium
TTCCACTGCATCGGGCGGAGGTGACGGATGTCTTTTACACTCCCACCGTGCCCCGACCCAATTATCCCGCGTTTATTGTGAAATCAAATACACCTGATTCCTCGTGATTATCTCGGCGCGGGACACGCTTGGATGAGCCCGCAGATCCCTTCAATATCGAAAGGGTTGAGTTCCCTCCCTTGCATGACCATGACGCTTGCCATGGATGCAAAATAGAGCCTTTCTCAAAGTGAGTCCAGTGGAAAATGTAAGCTTTTTTCAGAAAGAAATGTTTGAGGGGAGCTACCTGAGTAGTTACCGAGATGGAATCCTTTGAGAGCACCTTCCAGGGACTGTTTTCCGAGATCGATTTGAGTTCTCCGAAGCTGGGCAAGAAGTATGAGGATCGGAACGCCAAGCTCTGCACCATCATCCAGAAGATCGCCGAAGGGCTGGCGGAGTTCTCCACGGACATCGACGCGCTGGGCGATGCCTATGAATACCTGATCGGCCAGTTTGCCGCCGGGTCGGGCAAGAAGGCTGGCGAGTTTTACACCCCGCAGCAGATGTCCGATATCCTCTCCGCCATCGTCACGCTGGACAGCCAGGAACCGAAGACCGGTGGAGTGCCTGGAAAGTGTGCTGGACTTCGCCTGCGGGTCCGGCTCGCTGATTCTCAATGTCCGCAAAAGGATGAACAAGGCCGGCGGCACCATCGGCAAGATCTTTGGCCAGGAGAAAAACATCACCACCTACAACCTGGCCCGCATGAATATGCTGCTGCACGGGGTGAAGGACTCGGAGTTTGAAATCTTCCACGGCGACACCCTTCTCAACGAATGGGACATGATGCGGGAGCAGAACCCGGCCAAGAAGCCGAGCTTCGACGCCATCGTGGCCAATGCTCCCTTCAGCCTTCGTTGGGAACCCACCGACGCGCTGGCCGACGACGTGCGCTTCAAAAGCCACGGCCTCGCCCCCAAGTCCGCCGCTGACTTCGCCTTCCTGTTGCACGGCTTCCACTACCTCAAAGACGAAGGCGTGATGGCCATCATCCTGCCGCACAGCGTGCTCTTCCGTGGCGGAGCCGAGGAACGCATCCGCACAAAGCTGCTCAAGGACGGCCACATCGACACCGTCATCGGCCTGCCAGCCAATCTCTTCTACTCCACCGGAATCCCCGTCTGCATCCTCGTGCTCAAGAAGTGCAAGAAACCCGACGACGTGCTTTTCATCAACGCCGCCGAGCACTTCGTGAAAGGCAAACGCCAGAACCAACTGAGCGAGGAGCATATCGCCAAGATCATCGACACCTACCAGCACCGCACGGAAGCGCCCCGCTACTCCCGCCGCGTGGACATGGCCGAGATCGAGAAAAACGACTTCAACCTCAACATCTCCCGCTACATCAGCACGGCCGTCGGTGAAGAGGAAATCGATCTGGAAAAGACGAACCGTGACTTGATTCAAATCGGAAAGGACATCGAAAAGGCCCGTAGCGCACATAATCATTTCCTGAAAGAACTCGGCCTTCCGCAGCTCCTCTGAAAACTGGTGGTCAGAGGTGCGCCAGGCATAAATTCTTGATATTTCGTTACGGTAAGCACGCGTTTGAATCCAGCAAGAGCGAGAATGGGCTCCGCATTCTGACGCACTGGGTTTGGCTGAGTTGCCGAAGTCTCATAGCGCCATGAGGTGCTGATGCCGACGAGGACGTCGGCGTTCCGAAAAAATCTTTCCGGCTTCATTCTTGCAGGCCCATATCGACGGGATATTGATGGCGCTATGGAGACTCTCAACAAACTCACGGAACAGGCGGCGTCATGGGTCTGGGGGCCATGGTTCATCGTGCTTCTCTTTGGAACGCACCTCTTCCTGACCATCCGCACGGGATTCATGCAGCGACATCTCGGGCACGCCATCAAGCTGTCCGTGAGCAAGGAGCCTGGGTCACCGGGGGACATCAGCCAATTTGGCGCGCTGGTGACGGCTCTTGCAGCGACGATTGGCACGGGGAACATCTACGGCGTGGCTGGTGCTGTTCTCATCGGCGGCCCCGGAGCGGTGCTCTGGATGTGGCTCACGGGCGTCTTCGGCATCGCCACAAAGTATGCGGAGGCCCTGCTTTCGGTGAAATACCGCGTTACGAATGATCGCGGCCAGATGTCCGGTGGCCCGATGTATGTTTTGGAAAAAGGCCTCAAGGCGCGCTGGGCCGGAGTTTTGTTTGCGGTCTTCACAGCCATCGCCGCGTTTGGCATCGGAAACATGGTTCAATCCAATGCGATCGCGGACATGATCGTGGCAAAAAAAGACCTCCTCCCGTTTGCGGTCTCGGATGCGAATTTGAAAATCGGCGTCGGCATTTTACTCACCCTGATAACGGGTGCCGTCATCCTCGGAGGCATTAGTTCCATTTCCAATTTCTGCACCATCCTTGTTCCGTTCATGGCGGCATTTTACATCCTCGGGTGTCTCATCATGCTTTGTTTGAACTGGGACAAAGTCGGCGGCGCGTTGCATCTCATCGTCACCAGCGCGTTCACAGGCCAGGCCGCCGTGGGCGGATTCGTCGGCGCGGGCATTGCCGAGGCTATGCGCTATGGAATAGCCCGCGGGCTTTTCTCAAACGAATCCGGACTCGGCAGCGCGCCGATCGTCGCCGCTGCCGCGCGCACCCGCGATCCCGTGCGTCAGGCACTTGTCTCCAGCACCGGCACATTCTGGGACACGGTTGTTGTCTGCGCGCTCACCGGCCTCGTGCTTGTTTCCTCGGGGGATTGGCAGACGGGCGGCCTCACCAAGGCCGGCTTGTGTGACGCGGCCTTCCACCGGGTGGGGATTTTCGGCGACATCATTCTTGTCGGCGGCCTGCTGACCTTTGTGTTTTCGACCATTCTCGGCTGGTCCTACTATGGCGAGAAGGCGGTGGAATACCTTGCCGGAGTGAAAGCCATAACGCCCTACCGCTGGCTCTGGGTCGCGGCAGTCTTCATTGGCTGTGTTTGGAAGAGCGACGCCGTGTGGAATTTCTCGGACATAATGAACGGCCTCATGGCGATTCCCAACCTTGTCGCATTGGTTCTGTTGAGTGGAGTCGTCGCCGCCGAGTCGAAGCGCTACTTTTCAAACCGCAAACCCGATTGAAAGCCATGCCGAAACAAACCGATCCCGCAGAGACCAAAATCCGCGCCAGCTTTGCATCTCTCGCGAAACTATGGCTGGACGAATCGTGCGAGCTTTTTCCCGAGCAGGCCAGCAAGCTGGGGTTTCACCAGTATGATTCCCTACTGAGTCGCAACACGCCGGAGATTCACCGAAAACACATAGCCCTCCTTGAGCGGACGCTGGCTGGTGTAGAAGCTCTGCCCGAAGCGGCCTTTCATGGCGACGACTGGCTCGACCGGCGCGGGCTGCTTGCGAGGCTCCGCATGGATTTGCTTTCCGAGCGTGATCTTCTGCGCTGGCGCACAAATCCCCAGACGCACTCGAACTCCGCGATCGATGCGATTTTCGAACTCGTGGTGCGAAACTCCGGCAAGCTCCGCCAAGCCCTGCCCGCCATCGAATCCCGCCTTAAAAAAATCCCTGCCTACCTGCGTGCCGGCGCGGATTGTGTGGAATTGCCCGATCCGCTCTGGACCTCGCTTGGTGTCCAATCCTGCGCCGGAGCTGTTGAATTTCTCCACGGCTTGGAGCAGGAACTTTGCAGCCTTTCCAGCAAACCCAAGCCACTCGCCTCAACTCTGAATGCCGCCGCCAAGGCGTTCGAGGAATACGCCGCGGGCATCGCCCAGAAAAAGTCCGGGCCGAAAGGTGGTTTCTCCATCGGGCGTGAGCGGTTCGAATTTCTGATCCGCGAGCAACTCGGCCTCGACCTCTCGCTTCCCGAAGCCCGCGCACTCGGGGAATACCAGATTCAGCGCCATGAATTCCTCCTCGAGCGAGCCGCGCGGCGTCATGGACGCAAATCCGCGCGCGAGATCATCGACCGTGCCGCCGCCGGATGGACCCCCGAGCTTCCTCTGCTCGATGTTTACCGCGAGGCCACATCAGATATCAAAGCCCGTCTCGGGAAGCTCGGCCTCGTCACAGTTCCAAAGGACGACACGCTGAAGGTTCTGCCCGTTCCGCCATTTCTGAAGCACCAATTTCCAACCGCCGCCTACAGCGCGCCGGAGCCATTTGCCAAGGACCAAACCGGCATCTTCTGGGTGAACGATCTGAGTCTCGACCAAGAGCATCCGGAGAAAAAACTCGCCGAAATCCGTCAGCACCACGGCATGGAACTCACCACGGTCCACGAAGCCTATCCCGGTCACCACTTGCAATTTGTGGTCCAATTCCAACACGCCAGCCGCCTGCGCCGCCTTTTCGCGCACTCCATTTTCTACGAGGGCTGGACGATGTGGTGCGAGAAGCTCGCCGTGGAGCACGGTCTCGTGGATATGCCCGGCGCGGAGCTGATCCAACTTCACGACGCCCTGTGGCGGGCGCACCGCATCGTGATCGATTGCGGTTTGCACGACGGCACGCTCAGCCATGCAGCTGCCGCCAAGAGGCTCCAAAGTGGAGTCGGCTTCACCGCAGCCCGCGCGGCGGCGGATGTGAACTGGTATACCTCAAGCCCGACGGTTCCGATGAGCTATCTTCTCGGCCGCCTCGAAGTGGAAAAACTCCATCGACAACTTGTCCTCGAAGCCGGCTGGCCACTCCGCAAATTCAACGACTGGATGCTCTCGCACGGCGCCATCCCCTACAGCTGGATCCGCCGCGTCTGAAATCCCAAGCTGCGGGCAGCGCGTGTTTATTTCTCAGCCACGGGGGCGTTCGAGTTTCGCAAAAAAGCAAAGCACGGCAATACAATGCGCCCGTGTGCGAATTGGGGTTACACCAAAATGGGCCCTCCAGTTTGGAGGGCCCGAAAGGGTCTGTTTAAAATCTGTCGCGAGCAGACGCTCGGATCACGCCGCTTTGGCGTGACCTTGGCGCAGTTCCTCCGTGCGGAGCAGCACACGCTGGCGCATGATTTTTCCAGCTGTGAATTTCACGATCGCACGGGGAGGAATTTCCACCGTTTCCTGTGGTTTTTTAGGATTGCGTCCGATGCGTTTTTTGGTGAGACGGACTTCAAAGACGCCGAAGTTGCGAAGCTCAACATTGTTTCCCGTGGCGAGACCCTCTGTGATGCCTTCGAGCGTCAATTGAACCACGCTGAAAACCTCCTGCTGGGTGAGACCGGTTTTTTCGCTGATTTGTTTGACAAGATTATTTTTCGTGAGGTTTGGCATAAGCCCTTCTTGATAGGTTGTTCTGGAAAATTTCGCAAGACATTTGCTTAAAAATTAAGCGCTGATCTGCGGCATAGTCGGACAAAATTTGCGTTCGCGGCCTCGGCGAAAAACCCACTTTAGCGGACAAAGAAAACAAGAGCCAAACCGAGCCATGTGGCACCAAGGCCCGTTGCGGCAGAAGCCCCGAGGAGGAGCGCAAAAGCGACGAAGCGCCGGTCACGCAGGAAGCGCTGCAGATCGACTGCCAGCGTGGAAAAGGTGGTGAGTGATCCGCAAAAACCCACGCCGATTGCGACATAGATTATTTGCGAAAAAAACACGCCGGAAAGGAATGCGGCGGCCACGCCCAGAATAAACGAGCCAAGCGCGTTGACGAAAAGCGTGCCAAAAGGGAATTCGGTCTCGGACGCCAGCGCGCGGTTTGCGGAGGAGTGGACAAAAGCGCCGAGGTGATAACGCACCAAGGCTCCGACGACTCCCAGAGCGGCTATGAGCAGAGGTTCCATCACTTCAGGTCCTCCCGCTTTTTCATACCGAGCATTGTGCCGAGTGACACGGCAGCTATTCCGCACGCGAAGCTGGACACAAAATAGACGCCTGCAAGCAAGGCCGCCTGCGAGCGCATCATTTCGAGCATTTCCAGATTCACCGAGGAGAATGTGGTGAATGCGCCGCAGAAGCCGATCCCTGCGAAACAACGCAGCCAGTCGCCCCCATCCGCGCCGGATTCAGCCCGCGCCAAGATCCATCCTAAAAAGAATGCTCCGCTTATATTGACTCCGAAAGTGCCCCAGGGAAATCCGGGACTGCCGTGCGCGAGGGCAGTGAACGCCTGCTCAACGCCGTATCGACAAAGCGCACCGAGCGCCCCGCCAAGGCCCACCCAAAGCGAGGGATGTCGACAGGGATTCTTCAACGCCGAAAACAGGCGAGCATGCCGTTTCAGGCAAAGAGCCGCAGGACAGCTTCGTGGGCGGAATTGGCTTGCCCGGTGAGCGCGGTGGAAGCGTCCGCGAGGAGACGCTGTTGGGAGAGTGCCGCTGTTTGCTTCGCGGATTCGGGATTCGAAATTTTCGGAGCTGCGATCTCGACGCGGGCGCGGCTGTTCACGGTGGAATCGGAAATTTCGCGCAGCTTGGCTTGTTCTTTCCGGTTCTCCTCCCGAGCAGCGAGGATGGATTCATGCAGCGCGGGTGCGGGGTTTTTGACACTCAAGAGCGGCCGATGAATGCAAACCGTCTCCGCGTTTTCTGAAGTGTGGACATAAAGGGGCTGCTCTTCGTTGTCGTGGCTGAAGAGGTCGAGTCCGTTGAATTTCTCGCCGGTGAGGGATTCGAAGATATGGAGAAAATCCTCATGCTCGGGGGAGTTCACAAAAAGATTCTCGATTTGCCCGAGGGCGGAATCCTGCGTCTGCAGGAAGGAAAGCGATTCATTCAGGTGGGCTTGAAAATCCCCCGCCTCACGGATGCTTGCGCCGGTCTTGCCGGAATGGGTCAAATCGCAGGAATCATTGAGCGCTCCTTGATGGCGTGCGGGATGGTGCGGCCGGTGCTCAGTGCGCCGGTCGTGGGCGTGCCTCTCCTGCAGCCCGTTGGCGGCAAACGCGGAGGCATTATTGGTTTTGATGGTGAACGACATATCCTTTGTCTGGTTGTGCGGAGTCCGTTCCGCAGTCGGACAGGCGCGTGATGCACCTGACAAAGGATAACATCGGCCATTCAGGCCCCGGATTTAGGAATAAATCAGGAGTCGCGGAGAATATTCATCCGAGACGCCCAAATCAGAAGAACTCAGGGCGTTGGAGTCGGCGTGGGGGTGTAGCCTGGGACTCCGCGATTGGAGAGGATTTGCCCGATGAGATCAAGCGCGCCGGCGCTGTCGAGGCCTTGGTTGTTGGCTTGCTTGGTGAGATTCGAGTCGTAGGTGGCCGTGGCCTCGCTGGAGCCCGCGTAGCCATACTCGAACGAGGTGGCGGTGCCATTGGATGTCGTGCCATTGCCGGTGCTTGCGTTCACTTGGGCGCCACTCGCGAGGAAGTAGCCACGGAGTTTCCTGGCGAGGTTCGAGCGCTGATCGCCGCCGATGTTGCGGTTCGATTCGATGGCTCCGATGACTTGAAGCGCGGCGTTGTCCGTTCCAGACGATGCTCCGAACATCACCGCATTATCGCGGCCGGAGTAGTCGAGCATTGTGGAGTAGTTGCCGGTGACAAGCCCTGCGGTCTGGTAATAGGTGAAGGTATTCGGGTCTGTGAGGACGATCACGGAGGAAAATGAGGAGGTGGCGAGATCGACGACCAGATAGCCGCTATCGAAGAAGGTGTAGTTCACACTGCGCCCGGTTTTTTCGAGGGAGAGATTGTAAATGAGCAGTTGGGCTTGCGCGGCGGAGACAAGCAGTGTGAGGCCTGCAAAGAGTGTGCAAATGAGGCGTGTCTTCATGTTTTTAAGCTAAGCGCTTCGCGGGCGAGGGTCAATTTTTTGGGCCTTTTTTTTGAAATGGAGGAGGCACTCGTCGCCGAGGGGTTCCATTTTCGCCAAACGGAACTCGAGGGGTTTTGGCAAAAAATCTCCCGGGAGGCCGGTGAGCGTGGGTGCGGCTGCTCCGCCGAAGAGGACGGGTGCCAAAGTGAGGTGAATTTCGTCGAGGAGGTCGGCGGCTGCGAGAGAGCGCAGGAGGGCTCCCCCGCCTTCGCAGACGAGGGACTTCACCCCATACTCCTTCCGCAGCATCGCAAGGGCGGCGGGGAGGGGAACGGTTGCCGATTCGTAAAGGTGCAGGTCGCAGAGAGGGGCGAGGGTGGCGCGGAGCTTTTGCGGCATGCGCGTGGTGCAAAGGATGACGATCGGCGAGCCGGTGTGCTGGAAGATTTTCCATGCGGGATCGATTTTCCCGGCGTTGCTGATGACAACGCGCAAGGGCTCGGGCGGGCGGCCGTGCTGGACGCGGGCGGCGCGGAGTTTTTCACTCGAGATCCTCATCGACATGGTATCGGCGGCCACGGTGCCGCGCCCCGCGAGGACGGCGTCGTGCCGCGCGCGAATCTCGCCGATGCGCGCCTTGTCGGCCGCCGATGTGAATTGCGAGGGCGTGAGGTTTTTCGTGCTGATCTTGCCATCCGCCGTCATGGCAAAATGGGCGTGGATTTTCGGCCTCATGCCTCGGGCGGACGACCGGCCTCGATATTGTGTTCGACGCGTTTTTCGAGATCGTCGACGGATTTTTCGATCTCGGCAACGGAGGCATGCTCGGTCGAGCGGTAGGCCAAATAGATGGCACCGCCGATGAGGCTCCAGAAGACCTGCATCATGAATCCGGAAAGCGAGACGAGCGTGGCGATCGGCTCGGGGGTTGCATAAAGCGCACCGAGGATTTTGATAAAGAGCCCTTCGCGCAGACCGGCCCCGCCGACGCTGATGGGAAGCGCCGTGACCGTCGCTACAATAGGCATCACGCAATAAACACTTAGCAAATTGAGCCCGGCGGCAAAGGCCTTCGCGCCGAACCAGAATGTCGAGAACATGAGCAGGTGCGCGGGAATCGAGAGCAGGAATGCCATGCCCACGGATTTCCCGGCGCGGGCGTATTCCACAAAGGCACCGGCGGCCTCGGCGATTTTGTCACGCGCGGGTAGCCAGCGCGGGAGTTTGGTTGCAAGGTCGAGCCGCCCCGTGAGCCAGGCCACGAGGATGAATCCGATTGAACCTCCCAAGATCACGGCTGCCGTGAGGACTCCGTAGCGGGTCACCTCGTGCTTCATAAGATCATCCCAGCGGAGGATGATAACAACGGCGGAAACCGCTGCCAAAGCGAGCACGCCGACCACGCGGTCGATGAAAACACTCAGGAGAGCGCCGGCTTTTTTATCCGGGGCCTCGCGCATGATGAGAAAAATTTTGATAATGTCGCCGCCCGTGGAACCCAAGAGGAAGAGGTTGAAAAACATTCCGACGAGAAGAATGCGCAGGCTCCGCCAGTAGGAGATCACGATCCCCTGCACCTCGAGCAGGATGAGCCAGCGCTTGGCTTGAAGAAGCAAACCACCGCCCAGCGCGACTAGTCCGGGCACGAGCCACCAGTTATTGGCGGCATCCAGCGCGTGGAGGAGTTTTTGGTTTTGCTCGGGGTTTCGAAAAATCCACCACAAGAGTCCAATGGTGATGACGACCTGGATGGCGGTGAGAAAATGGCGCTTCATGGTTTATTTGAATTTTTGATTCCACTCGCCGACGGCCTTCACAATATCCGCCGCCTCGGTGCGGGGAGACATTTCCAAAACGGTGGCGCATTTTTGAGGCAGAAGAGGAACGAGCTGGTCGAAGGGCGTCTCGCCAGTGAAGGGCGGGCAGTGGTCGCGAAAGGGCGGGCGGGTGTCGTGGATGTGACAGCCAATGAGACGAGGGGCCATCTTCTCGAGATGCTGCGCGTGGTCGATGAGGCCGAGGTTGTGCTTGATCTGGGCGTGGCCGAAGTCGTGCCAGTAGCCCGTGTGCGCGGCATCGAGACGCTGAAGAAAATCGGGAAACTCGCGTTCGGATGGGACGGCTTCGTAATACTCGCGGTTTTCGATGCCGAGTTTCACCCCGCGCTTGCCTGCGTGCGCGACTGCTTCGCCGAGAAATTCCAAGATGCGGGCGGTGTAGATTTCGGCCACCTTCTCCCTCGCTTGGACTGCCTCGAGCTTTCGTTTGATGAATTCGCGGGAGTAGATTTTTCCCTGCTCGACCATTTTGCGCAGGGGAGCGGTGAGGTTGAGGGAGCGTATGCGACCAGTATGAACGACGACGAAGGGAGCGCCTAGTTTTTCAGCCCAGTCGATGCTGGAAAGGGTGAGACGGAGCGCCCTGTCGCGATCCTTCGCGCGGTGGGAGGTAAACTCGTAGCAATCGGGCGAGTCGGTGAGAACCTCCACCGGCATGGGAAGAAAATTGTGAACACTGGAGACGCTGAATTTATGGCGCTCGCGGGCCTGCAACACGCCTTCGAGTTGCGAGGAGCGGATGCCGTGACTCAACTCGAGCGAATCGAAGCCGAGCGAAAGAATTTCCTCCACCATGGAGCGGCCGTTCTGGTGCCGCCAGGAGTTCCAGCAAGTGGAAAGGGAAAGTTTCATTTCAAATCAACCACAAAGGACGCGTTTTGCTGTTTCGATGCCGGATCGCAAAGCCGCTTGTATGCTGGCTCCGCGCTCCCAGTCACCGCAAGCATACACATTTCGAGGCAGATCGGGGAAGGGATTCCTCGCGGCAAAGCCGGGCGGCTGCGCGGGAACGGCATAAGGCACATGGATCGTCTCGAGGTGCTCAAGCGCGCCTGCCGCGTGAGGGAAAACACCGGCGATTTCCAGCGCGGCCTCCCCGGCCAGTTCCTCTGCAGAGCGGCCTTCGGGATCGAGGACTGTTGCAGAAATCAAGTGCCAGCCATGCGGAGCGAAGCCGGGAGCGATATTGGTGATCTGAACAAAGTGGCGCACGAGCCGGCCAGCGCCCTCGGGCAGCACGATGCAGGCGCGATTGTAAAGGGATGTCCGCGTTTTAAAGTAAACAACAGACACGCCACGCGCTGGCAGCGGCGAGGGTAAACCGAGGAGCCGGCAGAGCGATGGCTCGTCGAGCGCGAGGACGATTTGATCGGCAGGAACGGTCTCTCCATTTTCCAAAACAACACCAGCGGGATCGGTTTCGATGGAAGCAACGCGCGAATTCAATCGCAGCGATGAGGATGGCAGGCGCGCTGCGAGCGACTCGGGAAGGGTCTGGATGCCCTCGGCAGGAACCCAGGCGCGACCGGTGAGAAAATTTTTCAGATAATAGAGAAAGAGTCCGGCACTGCTCTCCAGCCCGTTGTCGAGTAGGACGCCTCCGAAAAAAGGTTGGGCGAAGCGAGTGAAAAACGCCTCCGAAAAACCGCGCTGCTTCAAATAGGCGGTCGTCGAGACATCCTGCGGCGAGGCGCAGCGGGCGAGGAGAGTGCGGGCTGGAGTGAGCAGCAATTCCGTTCCCAGCAGCGCCAGGCGGAGTTTGTCGGCGATGGACAACGCCGACGAGAAGAGCGCCGTGAGCGGATTCTCAAGCGGACTCGCGAGGTGCGTGAGCTTTTTCCCGTCATGCAACAAGGCTCCGGACTCAAACCAGCATGGTCGCAAGGCGGCTGTGTCGCAGAGGGACGACACGGCGTCGTAGGAACTCAGAACCACCTGAAATCCGTGGTCCAGAATGAAACCATCCCTGCGGGAAGTGCGCTGGCGGCCGCCCACACAGGGAGCCGCCTCGAAGAGCACAAATTCTTTTCCGGCGAGGTGCAGTTCCTGTGCACACGCCAGACCTGCCAATCCGCCTCCAACTATGGCAATCATGCCGCGAGCTTAATCAAGCGTCCGTAAAAGCAAACGCGATTCGCCCGCAGGAAGCGGCCAAGGCGTCTTGAAATTAAGAGAGCGTGTTCGGCTGGCCGTATTGTGGAGCGTTTGCTCCATACTGCGCCTGAGTGACCGGCTGCTGAACTTGCGATGCCGGATTCAGGTATCCGGGAGCAAATTGAGCAGCGGCGGGATTGGCCGAAAAATTGGTGTAACCCCGGTCGCGCAAAAAAACCAACAGCGCGCGTCTGATTAGGGTGCTTATTTTCCGGTCGCCTTCGGCGATGGCCGCCCGCTCAGCTGCGTTGAGTTCGTCGTCAGTCAGTCGCACGGTGATGCGCTGATCCATTTTTTGGTCGTTGATCATATGGAGAGTCAATCATTTTCCTTGTAAGAAACTCAACAGAAAAAGTGATGCCCGAAAGTCGGTCTTTTGCTTGAGATTTCACATCTCCTTAATCGTCCAGTCTGGACAAGGGCGCAAGCTCCATCTTTTGGGGTGAAATCCCCATGTCTGCGCTTCTTTACAAGACGCGCCGGGCCTCACTGCAAATAGAAACGCAATATTTTTGTCACAAAAAAGAGCGTGTCTTTGACGCTGAGTTTGATGTAGCGCGAGGCGTCATGATTCGTTTTTGCTACAAGCCGTCAGGAACGCCGCCTGGAACCTTGAGTTCACCGCCGGGCGCATCGGGGCCGGCAAAAATGCGGTTGATTCAATATGACGCCGACTCGTTGCTGGACGAGGAATTCGCCGACTGGGACTCGCTCATGGCGAAATACGATTCCTCGAAAGTGAACTGGATCAACATCGAGGGACTGGGCGATGTGCCTTTGCTGGAGCGCATGGCAGAGCGTTTCGGCCTGCACGCACTGGCAGTGGAGGATGTGCTGAACACGGCGCAGCGGCCCAAGATCGAGCCTTTTGAAAACCACTTCTTCATCGTGAGCGAGATGGTCTATTTCCAGGAGGGCGATGAATTGTGCTTTGAGCAGGTGAGCCTGTTTCTTGGCGATTCGTTTTTGATCACGATTCAGGAGGATGCCGGCCACGATGTGTTCGAAACAGTGCGGACCCGCTTGAAATCAGGCCGTGGGTATGCTCGACGCATGAAGCCGGACTACCTTGCCTACGCGCTTCTGGATGCGACGGTGGACCAAATTTTTCCCGTGCTGGAATCGGTCGGCGACAGCATCGAAGAGGTCGAGGAGGAGTTGCTGGAAAAACCGGTGCGCAGCAGCCTGAGAAAGCTCTACGAGGCGAAGCGGCTTCTTCTGGCGCTGCGCCGGGCGGCCTGGCCGCACCGGGAAATTTTCAGCACTCTCATGCGTGACGATTCGGGTCTCGTGACGCGGGCCACGCAGGTGTATGTGCGCGACTGCTATGACCATGTCACGCAGATCATCGACATCATCGAAAGCTACCGCGATCTTAGCGCGGGCCTGATGGATCTCTACCTCTCGAGCGTGGGATTCCGAACAAATGAAATCATTCGCGTGCTGACCATTGTTTCGGTTTTGTTCATTCCCCTCACATTTTTGGCCGGCGTTTACGGGATGAATTTCAAGACTGAGTTTCCAGCGAACATGCCGGAGCTTTCCTGGCCCTTCGGCTATGTTTTCTTTTGGGCGCTCTGCGCGGTGATTTCAGGCGGGATGCTGGTCTTCTTCAAACGCAAGCGCTGGTTCTGAAGCGGCTCAGCGCAGCTGCGCGAGGACGACATGGCAGGAAACGGACTCCTTCACCTCGGCACTCCCCTTGGTGACGGAATTTGTTTTTCCCGTGATGATGCGCATGGCGATAACGCGGGGCGCACCTGGGGAAAGCGGAGCGGAGCCTGCATGGGTTCGGCTAGTGAAGCGCCGAAGACCGGAATCGACACCCTCGGTGAGGCGGATTTCCACCAGCAGCGAATTGTTTTTCAACTGTCCCGTGACATCCGAACGCGCGTTCTCGAGGCGGGTGGAGGAGCTGATCTGCGCGGTGGAGGGAAGCGACTGCGCGAAAAGAATCTTGGCACCTTTGAGATAGGGCACCGAGGTCACGGTGCGATCGGCATTTGTGATTTCCGCCAAGCTCACACCCGCGAGCGCGGCGTTGAGTTGCTCGACGGTTTTTACTTCTGGAAATTGCACCACAGCGAGATCAAGTTGAGCGGCAAATGCGGAAAGGGTCTGGAAAAGCAAAACAAGGGCGGCAAGGCGGATCATGCCTCCGGTCTTATTTCCCGGTTGGAAATTGGCAATGAGATTCTCTTGGACCACGCATGACAGCGAGCCCCGCAGCGCACACTCGTGGCCAACGGACGACTGCCGCGCGGTGATAGCCTGCGTTCATGGAATGAATGGTTCCGGCGAGCAATTCCATCCCCTCCCCAAGCGGATTCCCCGCTATGCATTTCACGCGCTCGACCTGCGCGGACAAGGCAGCGACCACATCGCCGAACGGCGCGGGGCGGCACTGGAATTTGAAAAACAGATGCTCGACATCGCGGCGTTCGTGGCCGCCTTGCGCAAGCTGCACGAGGGGCGCCCGGTTTTTCTCATGGGCGAAAGCATGGGCTCGCTTCTCGCGGCCGGCTTCGCGGGCTGGTCCCGAAAAAATGCCGACGCATGCCATGCGGTGGATGGTGTGATTTTATCCGTGCCGGTGGTGGGCTTGCGGCGTGCGGTGCCCGGGTTTGTGCGATGGATTTTACGCGGGGCGGCAGCGGTGGCTCCGCGAGCCAGCCTCACTCCAAGCCGCTTTGTGAATGGGAAGAGCATCGCCCCGCCGCTGACGCGGGACCACGCCTATCAAGATTCCCTGAGTAAAAAACCGCACCACATCAGCGGCTTCAGCCTGCGCTTCCTCGTGGAGCTGGGCGATCTCATCGAAGACAGCGCTTCACTGGCCGCAGGCATCCACACGCCAACCCTCGTCCTCGCGGCGGGTCAGGACTGTTTTGTGAAGCCCGACCAGATTGAATCATGGTTTGAAAAAATCCCCTCGCAGGACAAAACGCTACGGCATTATCCCGAGGCTTACCACCTGCTCTGGCACGACTGGGATCGCGATCTGGTGGTTTCGGATATCAGCGCCTGGCTTGATCAAAAGACCCGGACTTGAACGCGCCGGGGTCTTTTCCCCTTGAACCTCTCGATTCCTTCACCGAACGATCAGTCCATGCTCATCGACACACACGCGCACCTGGATTACCCGGATTTTGAAAAAGACCTCGAGGAGGTCATCGCAGCCGCAGACAAGGCCGGGGTGGACCGCATTATTACAATAGGAACAGGCTTGGAAAGCAGCCGCAGAGCGGTCGCGCTGGCGGAAAGGTTCGACTGCGTGCGCGCGGTCGTGGGCCTGCATCCCACCCATGTCGACGAGGAATCTCCTGGCTGGCTCGAAGGCATCCGCGCCCTCGCATCACATCCAAAAGTCGCCGCCATTGGAGAGACCGGCATGGACTACCACCGTCTGCCTTCGGAAAAACTCGCCTCGGCGGCAGGCATAAGCGCCCTGCAGGCGGAAACGGCGGATGACACTGAGGCGGCGATCATCGATGGCGCCTACAAAGCCGCGCAGGCGGAGGCTTTCACCGCGCAACTCGATCTTGCGGCGGAATTCGGCTTGAATGTGGTCATCCACCAGCGCGACGCGTGGGATGACACGCTGGATATTTTAAAAGACTACACCGGCCGCCTTCGCGGTGTGTTCCATTGCTTCGGTAACACGCCCGAGCAGGCCCAAGAAATCCTCGCACTCGGCCACTTGGTTTCCTTCACCGGCATTGTCACCTTTAAGAATGCGGCGCTCGTGAGGGATGTTGTCGCCGCCATTCCTCCCGACGCCTTCATGGTGGAAACCGACTGCCCCTACTTAGCTCCCGTGCCACACCGAGGCAAACGCTGCGAACCCGCCCACACACGACTCGTTGCCGAAAAAATCGCCGAAGTGCGCTGCGCGACACTTGAGGAAATAGCCGCCACCACCACACGAACTGCAGAGGCATTCTTCCGATTGAAATAACACCGCTGACTGACTGATTTACCGATTGCAATCGGGCATGCACTTCCACAAAGTAACGCCGTTTTTCAAACCATGAGCCAATCCAACGCACTCCACCAACTCAAGCAATTCACCACAGTCGTCGCTGACACGGGAGACTTCGAAAGCATCCGCGCCTACGAGCCACAGGACGCCACCACCAACCCCACGCTCATTTTCAAGGCCGTCCAGCAGGCGGAATACAAACCTCTCTTGGAAAAAGCCATCGCTGACAATCGCAGCACAGCACTCAGCGGCTCAGCACTCCATCGCAAGGTCATCGACGATCTGCTCATCGCCTTCGGCCGCGAGATTCTTTCCATCGTTCCAGGCCGCGTTTCCACCGAGGTCGATGCCCGTCTCTCCTTCGATGTCGAAGCCACCGTCGAGAAGGCCCGCTATCTCATCGGTCTTTATGAGAAGCTCGGCACACCCCGCGAGCGCGTTCTCATCAAGATCGCCTCGACCTGGGAAGGCGCGCAGGCCGCCGCCATCTGCCAAAAGGAAGGCATCAACTGCAATCTCACCCTTCTTTTCTCGCTCCCTCAGGCCATCGCTTGCGCCGAAGCGGGTGTGCGCCTCATCTCGCCGTTCGTCGGCCGCATTTACGACTACTACAAGGCGAAAACCGGCAAGGAATATGTCGGCGCCGAAGACCCCGGCGTGGAATCCGTGCAGAAAATTTTCACCTACTACAAAAAGTTCGGCTACCAAACCCAGGTCATGGGCGCCAGCTTCCGCAACACCAGCCAGATCCGCGAACTCGCCGGCTGCGACCTCCTCACAATCGCTCCCGAGCTTCTGAAGGAACTCAAAGATTCCTCGGACTCCGTCACCCGCAAGCTCGACGCCTCCGCAGCCGCAGCCGACAGCGTTGACAAAATCGAGATGAACGAAAAAACCTTCCGCTGGATGCTCAACGAAGACGCCATGGCCACCGACAAGCTCGCCGAAGGCATCCGCAAATTCGCGGTGGACATCGTTCAGCTTGAACAAATCATCGCGAAAAGCTTCTAACCTTCCATGTTCAAAAAAACCCAGCTCGCGATAATCGGTCTCGCCCTTGCCGCCTCGGCCCCGCTGCATGCGACCACCCGTGCGACCGATTATCCGGGCTCGGTGACCTTGCTCATGGAAATGCCCGGCGTCCGCTCGGATCTCGCACTGAGCCGCGATCAAATCGCACAGGTCCACGGCCTTCGCCAAGAGCTGAAATCCCGCTCCCAGTCGCTCCTTAAGAGCCAAGCCGCCCCTAGCAACGGACTTACTCAGGACCAGCGCCTCTTCGCACTCATTGATGGCAACAATGCACGGGCACTCGCAATCCTCACACCCGCCCAGTTCACACGCTTCAGCGAAATCCAAAACCAGATTCTGAGCTACAGCATGCTCGTCTCCCCGCAGATTCAAAAACAACTCCGCCTCACATACCGGCAAAGAGCTTCAGTCGAAGCCCTGCGCATCCGGGGGTTGGAATTTGTTGGCGAAATCAACCGTTCCTATGGTTCCGGCGCCGTCTCCCAGAAAAACCGCGTCGATATTCTCCGCGACTACCGCATGCGGCAAGCCGAGGAGATGAAAGCCCTCCTCTCCCCTGCCCAGCGAAACGCCTTCGCCGCCCTCTGCGGCAAGCAGCTACCGAAGAGCTAGAAAAAGCACCGAGCGCTCCATAGTAACAGTATCGGCTCCAACCCTCAAAGAGCAGTGAACGCTCTTTGCATCGCCTGCCGTTGCCACCTTGAAAATCCTGTCACCCCGTCTACAAATCGCTGTCCGTGAAGGAAATTTGGGTCAGGCGAGGACGCTGACCCTCCCAGAGTTACGCGCTGCCGCGCGAACTTAAGACCTAAGACTTACAAACTTAAAACTTCTTCCCCCCCCCCTCAGCAAGCCGCAGGCAAGCTTTGCCAGGTATTTTTCCACTCGCGCAGGGACTGGCGGAATTGGTCGCTGGCTTTTTGCAGGCTCTTGCGGAGTTCGGCCATTTCTCGACGGGAGATTTCGGTTTTTCCTGCAGCGGCGGCGCGGTATTCGACGAGGAGTTCCTCCCAGCGGAGGAGGGCTTCATCCATGCGGGCGCGGGCACTTTGCACCATGGCGTGGATCGAGTCGGAGATCGGGGTGGGCTGGGCGAGCAATTTCGCCTCCAGCAGGCGGTCATGCTCGGCGATTTGCGCTTTCAGGATTTTTTCCTCTGGCACGGTGCGGAGGTTGCTGGTCAGACCGAGCTTGTTGAGAATCCAGATCGCCCACTTGGTGGGATCATATTGCCATGGTTTGACGCCATTTCGGTAGTCATACTGGAACTCGTGGTGGAAGTTGTGGTAGCCCTCGCCAAAGGTGAAAACCGCCATGAGGAAGCTGTCGCGCGCCGAGCAATGGGTGGAATACGGACGGTCGCCGATCCAGTGGCAGAGCGAGTTGATGCAGAAGGTCGAGTGGTGCACGAGCACGACGCGGGCGAAGCCGGAGAGCAGGAACGCGCCGAGGGCGGCATTGGCGCCACCATAGATGTAGCCGATGAGCGCAGGCAGGCCGAAGCTCATGAAAATGGCGATCGGCACATAGTATTGGTGCTGAAACCAGGCGAGGCGGTCTTTTTGCAAATCCCTCACCCATGTGAGCGGCGTGTCGGGCCCGCGGCGGAAGAGAAGCCAGCCGATGTGGGCGTGAAAAAGACCGCGCGAAATGTCATAGGGGTCGTCATCGTGGTCGACGAATTTGTGGTGGCGACGATGATCAGCCGACCAGGCGAGCGCGGAACCTTCAAATGCCGCCGCACCGAAGAGCAGGGTGTAAAGTTTCACCAGCGGATTTGCTTGGAAGGTAAGGTGCGAGAACAGGCGATGGTAGCCAAGCGTGATGCTCATGCCTGTGGAAAAGGTGAAGAAAAAAAACAAAGCCACCTGAAAGAAATTCAGGCCGTTTTGCCAGATATAGAGAGGAACGGCCGTGCAGGTGACGAGGAAGGTTCCGATGAGGAAGATGCTGTTCGTGACTCGAATTTTGCTGAGGATATTTTTCATGTGGCAGATAGGGCGCAGCCGAACTAGGCGGCAGCTTGGGTGATCACGGTATTGTTGGGACCGCGAGCACAGGCCATCCTCGCGGATTTCGCGGGTTTTGCAAGTGTCGTGTCTTGCAAGGCGCGGCCAAACCGATATTCTCAACCATTCATTACCTATGAGCCAGACGCTACTCGACAAGGTGTGGGCCGCCCACACCGTCCGCACTCTTCCGAACGGAGCCACCCAACTTTTGATTGGCACACACCTCATTCACGAGGTCACCAGCCCGCAGGCCTTCGGCATGTTGCGCGACTTGAATCTCAAAGTTCTCTACCCCTCACGCACCTTCGCCACGGTCGATCACATCGTGCCGACGGATGAACGCGCCGAGCCCTTCAGCGACGACCTCGCGGATGCCATGATCAAAGCCCTCCGATCAAACTGCGCGGAAAATGGCATCACCTTCTTCGATCTTCCCACCGGCAAGCAGGGCATCGTCCACATCGTTGGCCCCGAGCAGGGCATCACCCAACCCGGCACCACAATCGCCTGCGGCGACTCTCACACCTCGACCCACGGCGCTTTTGGCGCAATCGCCTTCGGCATCGGCACCAGCCAAGTGCGTGATGTCCTCGCCACGCAGACCATGGCGCTCCACAAGCCCAAGGTCCGCCGCATCAATGTTAATGGAAAACTCAGCCCCGGCGTCTATGCGAAGGATGTCATCCTGCACATCATCCGCAAACTCGGGGTGAACGGTGGTCTCGGCTACGCCTACGAATACGGCGGCACAACCTTCGACGCCTTCACACAAGAAGAGCGCATGACCGTTTGCAACATGTCCATCGAAGGCGGCGCGCGCGTGGGTTATGTGAACCCCGACGAAACCACTTTCGAGTATCTCAAAGGCCGTCCCTACTCGCCGAAAGGCGCCGACTGGGATGCCGCCGTCGCCCGCTGGAAGGCCACCGCATCCGACCCGGATGCCCACTACGACGACATTGTGACCTTCGACGCCGCCGACATCTCGCCGACCGTGACTTGGGGCATCAATCCCGGGCAGGCCATTTTCATTCATGAGAAGGTGCCATTCCCGAACGAGGTTCCGGAGAAAGACCGCTCGACCGCCGAGGAGGCGCTCGCTCACATGCTACTCAAATCCGGCAATCCGATCAAAGGCACGAAAGTCGATGTCGCCTTCCTCGGCAGCTGCACAAACGGCCGCCTGAGCGATCTCCAGGAAGTCGCCCGCTACATCAAAGGCCGCAAGGTCAACAAAGGCGTGAAGGCCATCGTCGTCCCCGGCTCTCAAGCCGTGGCCAGCGTCGCTGAGAGCATGGGCTTGGCGGAAATCTTCCGCGAAGCCGGCTTCGAATGGCGCGGGGCTGGATGCTCCATGTGCCTCGGCATGAACCCCGACAAACTCGTCGGCGAACAACTCTGCGCCAGCTCCAGCAACCGCAACTTCAAAGGCCGCCAAGGCAGCCCGACCGGACGCACCGTCCTCATGTCGCCACTCATGGTTGCCGCCGCCGCCCTCTCCGGAGAAATCTCCGACGCCCGCGAAGTCTTCGGCATCAACTAAACACTCCACATTTTAAAAAACCATGGCTCTCGAAAAAATCACCCAAGTCGGCGGACGCGGCGTCTATGTGCCCGGCGACGACCTCGACACCGACCGCATCATCCCCGCCCGCTTCATGAAGTGCATCACTTTTGACGGGCTCGGCGAATTCGCCTTCTACGACGCCCGCGCCTTCGCCAAGGCCGAGGGGCAAACCCACCCGCTCGACGATGCCCGCTTCACCGGCGCCAGCATTCTGCTCTCCGGCTCCAACTTTGGCTGCGGCAGCTCCCGCGAGCACGCCCCGCAGGCCCTCTACCGCTTCGGCATCCGCGCCATCATCGCCGAGAGCTTCGCCGAGATTTTCTTCGGAAATTCCATCACCCTCGGCATGCCCTGCGTTGTGATGACCGGCGAGGACATCCGCTCCGTCGCCAAACTCATCGAGTCCGACCCCGCTGCTCTTCTCACACTCGACCTCACCGAGAAAAAACTCTCCATCGCCGACATGGACTTCCCCATCACCATCGCCCCACACGCCCACGAGGCTCTTGTGACCGGTAAATGGGACGCCATCGCCGACCTGCTCGAAGGCATCGACGCCGTGCGCACCCGTGCCGCGACCCTGCCCTACATGGCGGCATAAAATCAAACCCACCCGCGTGCGGGCGCGCGTCGTTTCAAGTTGGATTTTCTCCTCTTTCTCATCGGCACAGACGAGCCTCTCGAAGGCTGCTGGGAGCGCTTGGACGACGCCTTCGCGGGTTGCGTGATCCAGATCGAAAAAACGGGCGAGGGCATGCTCGGCCGCATCCTCTCACTGCCCCAAACCATGGCCGAGGCTGGCTGGCAAATCGGCGAACCCAAATGGCAGGACATCCGGCCCGTAGGTCAATCCCGCTGGCTCATTCGCGATCTGCGCAAGCACTTCGACACGCGCATCGGCAGAGTCGTCGGCATCGACCTTCAGGAATACAACCTCTCGCTCGCCGCCGGCGGACGCCTCCGCCTCCACACCGGCGGCCTCCCAATGTTTCCCGTTCAATCGTGGAAACGAATCGCTTCCCCTCCCCAAAAATAAAATTCATTTTGAATTGAACTCTCCAGCTGTTCGTGGAAAGCTATTCTCCGATGAGCGTCGCTTCACCGCTTCTTCCTGAAACGCAAGCCACCGATACGGCTTCCCGCGAGCACTTTGAAAACACGCTCGTCGAGGTCTTTTCCGAGCTGGCCGATCTCTTCGGCAACCCCCGCTCCCACGGCCAGATCTACGGCATACTCTTCGCCTCGCCCGAGCCGCTGACGATGGATGACATCGCCGCGCGACTCGGCATCAGCAAGGGCTCCGCGAGCCAAGGCCTCCGCGCATTGGAGACGCTGGGAGCCATCGAGCGCGACGCCAGCACGCGCACTGCCACCTACGCTGCAAAGCTCGAGCTGAAACTTCTCATCTCCGGCTTCGTCCGCCAGCGCCTACTCCCCCGCCTCGACTCCAGCAAAACCCAACTCGCCACGCTCAAGCCCCTCCTGCCCAGCCTACCCCAAGAGCACAGCGCCGACTACCAACTCCGCCTTAAGCGCGTCACCCAATGGCACGACCGCGCCCTCCGCTTCCTCCCGCTCGCCCAAAAACTCCTCGACACCGCCTCGAAGTTCCCCACATCCATCGACTAAAAAAACCGCGTGCTGGAAAAGCCACCACCTGACTCCTCTTGCCATGGAGCGACCACTCACAAAAGTCGCGACCAAAGGCGGCAGCATGTGTTGAAATAATCAGCCCACCTGCTTCTTTGCCTAGCACCTCAAAGCCATCTTGCTCATCCACCAGAACCAAAAAGAGTGAAATAACCACGCTCAGCGCTCAAGGCGACCTCCCCAATGATTTTGCTGTCCACGATTTTGCCAAATCTTCCCGCCCTGTCGCTGCAGCACAAAGTGCGCAAACATGTCTGGAAAACAGCATTTCTGTTGCTCTTTTCAAAACATAAAAAGAAATCGTCTCGCCTCTTTTCAAGACTGAATCCACCGCAATTCCCAGAAAACCAACGAATTTTCCTTCACAAACACGCCACCAGTTACCCGCCACGCGTAACTTCTCCTGCCCGTAGGCGGACCCGTCGCGCCGGAGTCGCGTAGGCGGATCACTTCCCCGTATGCCCTGCGCCCCGCCACTCCTCATTTCAACCTTGCATACCGATTCGAGCCACTACACCTTAAGCTTATGACAAGTATTCCAATACCAGAAGACCTGCTTGAGGAAGCCAACGAAATTCATGACTTGCAGGGTCTTGTCGCCAGATTCCTAAAGTCGGAAATATCACGCCGCCAAATCCTGAAAAAACGCTATGGCCCCGACATTCTCAGCATTGTCAATCAGGCATTTGCAGAAGCCGAACAACTCAAAGTCACTGGAATTGACCAAAAGCCGGCGCGTCTGAAAATGTCAAAAATCCATCAATCCATCACCGAGCAGTGATTCGCGCCGTTCTTGATACGACAGTTGCTGTTGCAGCTGGAAAATCCCAGTCATCCATGGCCATGCAACACACTTGATCAGCTACGATTCACACCTTTTGGACTTGGACATCCACTATCCGGAGATCATTTTTTCTTCAGCAATTCCTTTCCTCAACACACTTCGCCAAATTCAATAATTTTGCCGCGCAGCGCGAAGTTGGATGATTCCCTCCTATCAATAATATGCAAAACAGGACTTGAACTCCCATATTGCATATTTTAAAATAAACCCATGATTACATGTGAGATAGCAGCGCAGCGACAAAACAGAAATCCTTTATTTCCGCGACGCCGCACTAAAAATTCTCCGCCCACAATTGTAGCGGCGCGTCTATGGCCGCCGAAAATCGCCCCCCGGCGGTCATAGACCGCCGCTAAAAACTCGCCAGCAGTTACACTCAACTCGTTACCGCCTCTTCTTTCCCTGATTCTGTAAATTCTGTCCTAAAATCCCTACCCGATGCAACTCGAGCCACTCCATCCCATTCAGATTCAGCGATTCCGCGAAATGACATTTGCTGAGAAATGGGCTGTGGCCCAAGGATTGTGGCTCATGGCCCGTGATGCTCGCCTGGCGGCGAGCCGTCGCGCCAATCCCGATTTCACCGAAGAAGAACACCAAAAATCTGTTGCCCGTGAATTCGCCCGAACCAGAACCTAATCTCCTCGCCCTCTTCGTGCGCCCCATCCACGATGCCGGCCTCCGCTACATTATTGCTGGATCGGTCGGTTCCATGCACTATAGCGAACCCCGCCTCACGCTCGATATCGATATCCCTTTGCTTGTCAGTCTCAAAGACATTCCCACGCTCTTATCCCTTTTTCAAGAACCCGAGTATTATTGTCCGCCCGCCGATGTGATCGCCTCGGAAATTGCTCGCGACTGCCGCAGCCACTTCAATATCATCCATATCCCGACAGGGCTCAAAGCATACTTCTACCCCGGCAATCGCGATGCCACCTTCGCATGGGCTTGGCAAAACCGACTCACCCAACAAACACCGCTCGGCCCGATCCATATCGCACCAGCCGAATATATTATCCTCTGGAAAATGATCTTTTACCGAGAAGGCAAAAGCGAAAAACATATCCGCGACATCCAACGCATCCTAGACATTCAGCCCATTCTTCCACACCAAGACTTCCTCAACGAAGCCATAAAAACCCACGCCCTCACAGACATCTGGTCCACACTCCAACGCCCACAATTGTAGCGGCGCGTCTATGACCACCGAAAATCGCCCCCCGGCGCTCACAGAGACGCCGCTAAAAACTCGCCACCAGTTACCCGCCAAGCGTAACTTCTCCTGCCCGTAGGCGGACCCGTCACGCCGGAGTCGCGTAGCGCGTAGGCGGATCGCCCCTCACTCTCACTCTCACTCTCACTTTCACTGCCGCCCCGCATGCCCACAACCCGCCGAGTCCTCTCCACCGACCTCGCCTGCACCGATTATGAGGCCCTCGGCGCGCACCTCCTCACCCGCTGCCGACAACCCGGCTCCTACGCAGTCGATTTTTCAAATACCCACATTGTCACCATGCGGCGGCACGACCCAGCATTCGCCGCCACCACATCCAGCATCGACCTCTTCGTCCCCGATGGCATGCCCCTCATCTGGTGCCTAAACCGCCAAGGCGCCGCGCTCCGAGACCGCGTCTACGGCCCAACCTTCCTGCGAAAATTCCTCGCCACCTGCCCGTCCAGTTTCTCGCATTACTTCCTCGGCGGCAGTCCAGAATGCGAAAAAAAACTCCGCGAGCGCCTGCTCAAAAAAAATCCTCAACTGAATATCATTGGCTCACATCATGGCTATTTCACAAGCGAGGAGGAGCCTAGTATTTTTAATACAATCATTGCCAGTGGCCCTGACTTAATTTGGATCGGCCTTGGCACACCAAAGCAGCAGGAACTCCTCCAACGCCTAAAGCCACTCCTCCCCAACGGTATCCTTCTGGCCGTCGGCTTCGCCTTTGATGTCAATGCCGGCACCAAACCCGACGCTCCCGCTTGGATGCAGCGCGCAGGCCTAACATGGGCCTACCGCCTCGCCAGCGAACCCCGCCGCCTCGCAGGCCGCTACTTCTATTGGAACACCCTTTTCCTGTATTACTTGCTGAGATGTTTTAAACACAGAGGACACAGAGAGCACGGAGGTTAAAAAGGCAAACATGTGCGTTGACCCCGAAATCAGAAGCATAACCATCTTTGACTTTATGTTTCAGATTCCAGGTTGTTTGATCTGCCTTTCCCCCAATTGACTCGCTCTGCTCACCCTGCGGGCAAACTTCGTTTGTCGTTCTCCGCTACGCTCCGGGTCTATAAATTTCATTAATTCTGCCTATCCCGCCGTAGCCGCTGAGACCGTAGGCGGACACGTCACGCCGTAGCCGCTTAGCGCGTAGGCGGAATCTAAAAATCTTCTCCTGTTCCTCCTGTCTATCCTGCAATCCTGTCTGTCAGCGGTCACTTCAAAATGCACCACCTGTGGTCACTTCAAAGTGCACCACCTTTGACGGGTGTTTTTCTAGGTTTTTTGGGTTCGTTTTGGCAAGGGGTTTTTCTGTTCCCCTGAGAGGAGGG
>JBILWM010000038.1:0-25054 GCA_044369905.1 Terrimicrobiaceae bacterium
AATAGGGTTTTTTGAGCTGAAAAAAGCTAGAATAGAGAAAAAACACGTTTTTGTCGAGCTGGTGTCAAAAAATGGAGGGCGAGAAAATCACCCACTGCAAAAAAGAGGACTTTCCGGACAGGCTCTATCTACTTGTTCCGTTAGGCATTGATATCAAATCCTGCACCAAGGACATCGCCGCGAGAACCATCCAAGCGGAGCCGCCGTTTTTTTTTGCGAACACTTGACGGCATTCATATTGCCACTGCCTTGAAACTGGGCTCCTCGGAGTTGATCACGGCAGACAGAAAAATGGCCGACGCGGCTACACGGCTTGGTATCAAGACCAAATTCCTCAAAAAAATCGCCTCTGAGTAGTTTTTCCGCTTCCAAGTCTCCACCTCCAGCGTCGGATTTGAAGTTATCACATTCAGTCATTCTGAAATTGACTCGCTGCGCTCACCCTTCGGGCTACCGAAGGAAGTCTTTCACCGCTCCGCTTCGATTCTGTCGAAAAATCTCATCTCAATCCATCGTGAGGATTTTTGTGCCTTCGAAGTCGAAGCGGAAGCGCACTTCCTGCAGGCCTGCTTCTCGCATGGTCTTGCGCCGTCGGTGTCGTAAACATCCAGCACCACATTCACATTGAAAATAACCTTCACCGGAGGTGTTTTTCCGCCAATGCCCGCCAGCGAGGATCGTCCAAATGCTCCTCCAGCGGCAATGCGGACCCCGATGCCGCTGCAGTCGCCAAATCAATCTCCGCGACCCGCGCGAGCGCCATCTCCTCGGCTTCGCGCGTCCTGTCAACGACCTTCGAGGCATCGAGGATTTCAAAACGAACCACTGCGCCATCATCGCCGAAATCCACTATGACGCCAGGCCTCACCTCGTCGCTTTCACGGATTCTTGCCTCGCGGAGCGAAATGGTGAGTGCGTCGGTATGCGCATCGTATTCGACTTTCATGGTTTTTTTCCTCCGAGGTATTTTTTCCGTTTTGAAGGTTAAATTCTATGTCCACAAAACGGACACCGGATAATTTTCAAACTTTCCGTCATGGGTGATGATGGTAAACCCCTCGCACTGGGCTTGAGCGATGAGCATGCGGTCGAAGGGGTCGGAGTGGTGGTCCGGCAGGTTCTGCATAGCCTCTCCGTGCGTGTAGCGGAGAGGAAGTTCAAGCAGGCCCCGGGATCTGATTTCTGCTCTGAGGTCATCCGGTGCATCCAATTTTCCCAGTTTCTTTTTTATCGCGATTTCCACAGCCGTCACCGCACTGACATAAACGGATTTATTAGGATTTTTGATGATTCTCGTTGCCTTTTCATTGAGCCGAGCAGGGTCTGCAAGCATCCACAGGAAAATATGGGTGTCGAGGAGGTAGTTCATGACCCGTGAAAGAGAGCTTGCACACGCGCGTCTTCGGCATCGAAATCCTCGCTGATACGAATGCGCCCCTCAAATCCTCCCAGCGGGCGGTTTCCTTGCTCGGGCGTATAGGCTGAGAGCTTCACAAGCGGCTTGCCGTGTTTTGCAAGTAAAATAGACTCTCCTCCAACAGCTTCTTCAATGAGTCGGGATAGATGCGTCTTGGCCTCCTGAACATTAATGACTTTCATTTCGCAAAATCTGGTCTGTGCTGGTTGATTTGTCAAGGGGAAGGGCCAGGATTTTACAGTGCATCCTCTCTGTCCTCCTTGTTCTCTGTGTGCTTTGACTCACTCGTTCCCACTCAGGTCATATTCCTAAGTGAACCCTGATGCAGACCATATTTCGAGTCAACTTGTATCTTTACTGAAGCTTTTCTGGCCGCGAAGCGTAGCTATCCAGTTTTTTATTTTGCTTTTGGTATTACTATACGCTAAATGGCATCTCATGATTTCTCGTCAGCTCTAGATCGACCTTGTTGAAAAATCTTGGCGGGAGCGCCCGGTGATTTGGCTGACAGCACCTCGGCGCGTTGGAAAGACCACCCTCGCGCGCTCGATTCCAGATGTTGCCTACTTTGATTGCGAACTTCCTTCCTGCCGCCGTGATGCCGATGATACAGAAGCATTTCTGAAAGCCTACGCAGGCCGCCGAATCGTCCTTGATGAAATCCACCGCCTTTCGGACCCCAGCAATCTCCTCAAGCTCGCAGCCGACCATTTTCCAGGAACCCGGATTCTGGCCACCGGGTCCTCGACCTTGGCTGCCAGCGCCCGCTTCCGCGACACGCTGGCTGGACGCAAACGCACCATCCACCTCCAGCCCGTTCTTGCGGAGGAACTCGAGGCCTTCGGCGCCCAACTCCCGAAGCGCCTCCTGCACGGCGGGCTACCTGCGCAATTGCTCGCCCACGCGCCGGTCGAGGAGGATTTCCGCGAATGGATCGAAGCCTACTGGGCACGCGACATATTGGAACTTTTCTCCGTTGGCAAACGCCATGCATTTTTGAAATTCCTCGAACTTCTGTGGTTGCAAAGTGGCGGTCTCTGCGAACTCAGCAACCTTGCCGCCCCCTGCCAAGTCAGCCGCCAAACCCTCGCCAACTACCTCGACATCCTCGCCGCCACAGGCGTCGTTCGCATCCTCCGCCCGTTCGCTCAAAACCCCGCCCGAGAGATTGTGGCCATGCCCAAGGTTTATGCATTCGACACCGGCTTCGTGTGCCATATCCGCGGCATCATCAGTCTCCGCCCTGATGACATGGGAACACTCTGGGAACACCTTGTGCTGGATACGCTGCTCTTCCATCTCCCAGCCGAGGAAATCCACTACTGGCGCGACAAGCAAAAACACGAAATCGACTTCGTATGGGCCCCCCGCACTGCGCCCCCGGTCGCCATCCAGTGCAAATGGCGAGCCGCTGCAGGCGACCCTGCGGATTTTGCCTCGTTCTCAAGCCTCTACCCGGCCGCCGACCGCTGGATTCTCGCCGCCGACCGGACTGGTGCCGTCACCCGCACTCAAAAGGCAAAATCCTACACTGAAACTGGCATCGACGCGATACCGGAGCTTATTTCCAAACATAGGCAGCGAGGTTCTTGAAATTTATATCCTCCACGCCGTCCATTCCCGCGACCTGCCCATCCGTGCCATGGATCTCTTCCACATCGCCATCGCTTGCGAGACCAGAGCGGACGAATTCCTCACCTTTGACGAAGATCAAGCCAACCTGGCCCGCGCCGCCGGCCTCCCCGTTTGGAAAGGCAAGAATGCCCAGTCTTCCTGAAACCAAGCCTGCCCTACCGCTCTCGCTGCTCTTGGTTATCATCCAAGCTCACCAGCGAGCGTGTAGCGGCAGCACTCGCCGACTTCCCATGAGCTATCTCCTAGATTTTCCTCCGTGTTCTCTGTGACCTCGGTGGTTAATAAAACTCTTGTAGGTAACACTATAAAGATTGTTAGCTAAGAGAGCGGAAAGCGTCCTCGCCTGAGCAAAATGTCGGAGTCATTGGATTCAAAATGAGTTTGACATCAAGAGACTCGCTTATAATTTTAAAATGGCTTGATAATATGAGACTCACTCCATTCCAGAGGCAGGGCATTCTCGAACTTTCCCGTAAACATTTCGGGTCTCAGTGTGCGGCTTTTTTATTTGGATCCCGAACAAACGATGAGTTGCGGGGTGGTGATATTGATCTGCTCATAGAGGCTGATTCCAATCGGCAAGTTGAATATTCAAAAAGACTTGCCTTCCGCAGCGAACTCAAGTGCCAGATCGGAGATCAGAAAATTGATGTCATTTTTGCAATGCCCGACGATGAGCGCCCGATTGTCCGAGAAGCCAGGCGCGAAATGGTGCGACTATGAACTTCCTTTGCCATAAAAAATGGTTGTCTGCACTTGATGAATGCGATGCGCATATTACTCGGATTCAACATGCAATCGACCACTTGGATCAAAAATTACCTCTTACAAAAGAGGTCTACGATTTTTTGAGTGATAGTGACATTGCTTACATTGACCAAGTCGTTTTTCGATTTTCGAAGCTTCAAGATACGATTGGTAACAAGATTTTTCCATTAGGCCTCGTTCTCCTTGGAGAAGATATCGAAGCGCGTCCCTTTATTGATTTATTGAATAAATTGGAGGAACTGAGACTTATCCCATCCTCATCCAAGTGGATGGAGTGGAGGGAGCTTAGAAACGACCTTACTCATGAATATCCAGATATTATTGAGGACAGGATCGATGCCTTGAATAATCTAAAGACCGCGCTCTCTGAAATTTTGCAAGTGTATCAAAAAATAGAAACAATCGTCGCCAATACATCCAGTGTTTAGTTTCAAGGATTTCAGTTCCATGATCCGCGCCCTCGAAAAGGAAATCCGCCTGGGCTATTGGCCCCATGTCGAGTTCAGTTGGACCGACACCGCATGCACCGCCGGTCTCCCCGTTTGGAAAGGCAAAAATGCCCAGCACGCCTGAAAACAAGCCTGCCCGGCCGTAAAGCGCTCAGGAGCGCCAACATCCCCGTTGGCTCCCTGCCGAGGAGGACCTCAGCATTCCCAGCATTGTAGCGGCTGTCTATGACTGCCGAGCACGGTAGGGCGATTTCTCCGAAAGCGCAGAAGGTCAGCAAAATCATTTTTTGGAGGAGTGCTGCATTGCCTCCACAATCGAGCACCTGTGCCTCGAGCTTTCCCCGAGACATTCCGCACGAAATCGTCAGGATTTTTGCACTTGAAGCCCCCATGTCCTTGCAATAGTTTTTTGCAATGACTACGACCATCACAATGAAAAACCAAGTCACCTTGCCAGCGGCCCTTGTCGCTCAAGCTGGCATTGCCGCAGGCTTCCGGCTTGACTGGTCGCTTGCAAAAAACGGTGAGCTGAGAGCCAAGCCACTCCCGCCCTTGGCGCAGGTCGTCAAATCCCTTCGCGGACGCGGAAAAAAGTTTTTGCCAAAAGGGCGCAGTGCCGTTGCCGATTTGATCGAGGAGCGCTCCAAGGAAGTTTGACCACGCCTTCCTTATGACGCACCTTTTGGATACATCTGCCGTGTTGGCCTACTACTTCGAGGAGGATGGTGCCGACCAAGTCCAGGTCCTTCTGGCAGACACAAAAAATCCTCCCTGCATTTGCTGTATTACCCAGTTGGAGTTTTGGGCCAGATTGAAATCTCTCGGTGCGGAAGCCCAGTTCCAGATTGATTGGCCAGAACTCTCCAATCTTCTAACAACCTGTCCGCTGGATGTTCAGATCGTTGGCCGGGCTGTGGAAATTCGTCGTGCATGCAGTGACCGGCTGCCCACAGTGGATTCGCTCATTGCTGCAACTGCGTCATTTCACAATATGGTTCTTGTTCACCGTGACCCGCACTTTGAATCCATTCCACGCAAATTACTGCGGCAAGTCTCGCTTTGCCCGCCTACGGCATCGTAATCACAAAATGTTCCGCCGTTTGCATCTTTTTATCGACGCCAACTTGGCCCGCGCCGCCGGCCTCCCCGTTTGGAAAGGCAAAAATGCCCAGCACGCCTGAAGCCAAGCCTGCCTGGCTGCTCTCGCCCAGTTTTTGGAAGTCAAATCAACCTTGATTTCACACTCCTGCACAATAGAGTGACTTTCAGAACCGCTCAATGAATGCAAAATTCCTGCCAGTTCAGAGGAGACTGATTTTTGGAGATAGTGGATAGAATTTTAAAGACTGCATCATGAGTGCCGATGTAAAAGATGTTAAACTCTCGGATTTAACCCAAGCTTGGGGGATTCGCAGACTTGCTGTTTTTGGTTCGTGCGCTAAGGGAACAGCTCGGCAGGACAGTGACATTGATTTACTTGTGGAATTCCGGAAAAACCAAAAACCCTCTTTGATCGGCCACCTCACTTTGGCGAAACTTTTATCTGAAAGATTTCAACGAAATGCCGATCTCAGCACATTTGAATCCATCCAGAATGCAAAAAATATTCGCAGGAAAGAGGCAATTTTAGGCGAGGCCGTGGATTTATTTTGCGATGCGTGATTTGGATTACCTAAACGACATCAAAATTGCAGGCCTGGCTGCAATGGATTTTCTTGGAGGCGCTTAAAGCGTTAGGAATTTTTTACAGAATGACGAATAGCGCGGAGCTGTAGAGGCCGAGTCTTACCTTCTTCTTTTTACTACCCTCAACCTGGTCCGCACCGCCGGCCTCCCTGTTTGGAAAGGCAAAAATGCCCAGCACGCCTGAAAACAAGCCCGCCCGGCCGTAAAGCGCTCAGGAGCGCCAACGTCCCCGTTGGCTCCCTGCCGAGGAGGACCTTAGCATTCCCAGCATTGTAGCGGCTGTCTATGACTGCCGAGAACGGTAGGGCGATTTCTCTGAAAGCGCAGAAGGTCAGCAAAATCATGGACAGCAAAATCATTGTTTGGAGGAGTGCTGCATCGCCCCCGCCATCAAGCACCTGCGCCTGGGGGGGCGTTTTACAACTTGTAGCCTGCAGCCTCGGAGTCGCGGGCGAACATTTTCACGGTTTCCAAGGCAAATTCATCGAGGTTTTTACCGAGGAGGGGGATTTTGGCGATGAGGTCGTTGGTCATGGTGATGATGTGGCATCCCATGGCGTCGGCTTGGATGAGGTTGAAAAGTTCGCGCGGGCTGGCCCAGAGGAGTTCGACATTCGGGGCGGTTTTTAGAAGCTCGAGGCACTCGCGCATGAGCGGCACGGGGTCGCGTCCGCTATCGGCAACGCGTCCGGCGAAGATCGAGGCGATGGCTGGCGGTCCGCCTGCAAGCGCGGGGAGCATGCGGGCCACATGTGCTGGGGTCGTCATTGCGGTGACATTCAGTTTTACTCCGGCTTGAGCAAGGCGGGCGGCCATTTCGTGAGTGGATTCGCCATGCGTATTGGTGGATGGGATTTTGACATACACATTGTCGCCCCAAGATGCGATTTTTAGGGCTTGGCGTTCCATCTCGCGGAGTTCGTCGCTGAAGACTTCGAAGGAGATCGGCAGAGTCGTGACCACTTGCAACGCCTCGCGGGCGAAGGCTTCGTAGTCGCTGATGCCGGCCTTACGCATGAGGGTGGGGTTCGTAGTGAAGCCAGAAATGAGCGGGTTGCGGCTCATTTCGAGAATGCCGGGCAGGCTGGCTCCGTCGGCAAAGATTTTGATTTGGAGAGAGGATGTCATTTCGTTGTTTCCCATTTGGCGCCGCTTTTTTGAATGAGTGGATGTGAGATGAGGAGATGCCAGACGACGGCCTGATAAGCCTCGGTGAGGGGAGTCACGAGGGTAGGATCGACGGTCGGCACAATCGCGCATGCATCGGCATTCGCTGCTGTGAAGCCGCCGTTGCGTCCGACAACACCGAGCACGGCGGCGCCAACGGACTTTGCTGCGCGCACTGCGCTGACCAGGTTGGCGGAAATGTTTTTCTCTTCGCTGCCGCCTCCGACCGAGAAAACAAACACGGCGTCTCGAGCGCAAAGCCCACTGCATTTGAGGCTCTCTGCGATCGAGGTCTCCCATCCCTCGTCGTTGATGCGGGCTGTGAGTTCGGAGACATTGTCTGTGGGGCAGATGGCCTGCATCCCGCCGAGTTTGCGGAAGTCGCACACGGCATGCGAGGCGTGGCCGGCCCCTCCGCCTGATCCCACGAAAAACACACGCCCACCGCGTTCGCGAACCTCGGCGAGTAGGGCAGCCATTTTTTCGATGGACGCCACATCAAGCGTTTCGGCAACGAGGGCGGTTTTTTTAAGAAAGTCTTGAGTGAAGCTCATGAGATGAGTCGGTTTTTGAGGTTTGAAATGAAAATGGCTATCTCTGTGAGTGTTGAAAAGCAGAAATCCGCCGAGGGTTGCGCTTCGGTATTGTAGTCCGTGGCGAGCAGGATCGTTCTCACGCCGGCGCTTCGACCTGCCTGCACATCTTTCCATGTGTCGCCGACGATCCACGAGTTCTTCAGATCCACACCAAGTTGTGCAGCGGCATCGAGGAGCATGCCGGGATTGGGCTTTTTGCGGCGATCTGCGTTGGATGAAGCTTCGCAGGCTTCGAAGCTATCAGGCTGCAGCGTTTCGCGAACGAGCGTTTGCATGGCCTCGTATTCGTGACGCGGAATCTGCCCTCGCTCCACATCGGGTTGGTTGGTGACGATGATTCGCAGGAAACCTGCATCCCGCGCGGCTTGGAAGGCTTCGCGGATGCCAGGCTTGAAGCGAAATGCCGACGCCTCGCGAGGCGAGCAGGCGGCACCGTCGCGCATCACGACTTCGTTGATGATGCCGTCGCGGTCGAAGAAAATGGCAGGTCGGCGATGCTCTGGGAGCAAATACGCATCGAGGTCGGCAATGCCCGCAGGCGAGCCGATTTCGTAGAAGCGCTCGGTGACTTCAAAGGCGGCCATCTCTTTTTTTGTGACCAATTCGCGCATCTCCTCGGCGAGGTCGAATGCCTCCGCGCGGCGTTGGGAGAAGACCTCCGAGCGAAAGCCCGTGAGACCGTAGTCGATGTGTTGCATCTCAGGCAGGCGGGCCTTTTTGTCGTAGAGATGAATCTCTCCGCTATCCATCCACACATTGCATGTGTCCCAGCGGCCCTCATTTTTCAACACAGTCATCAGTCCTGGTTTGCCGGATTTCAAAAACGCTTCCGTCACCGCAGCGTAGTCGATTGGCAAAAATGAGTCGCCGTAGAGCACCAGAAATTCCTCTCCCAGCAGTGGCAGAGCCTGCCGGAGCGCTCCACCGGTTTCAAGCAGCGTCGGCCCATCGTAAGAATACGCCACCTCCAATCCGAACCGCGCTCCGTCGCCCACATGCGCTTCGATCATCTCCCCGAGATATCCGACACAGAAAACCACGCGCTTGATTCCCGCCGCCGCCAGCAACTCGAGTTGCCAATCCACAAACGGCCGCCCAGCGACTTCGACAAGAGCCTTGGGAATCCTCTCCGTGAGAGGGCGCAGGCGCGTGGCCAGTCCGCCAGCAAGGATGGCTATGGGGAGTGTTTTAACCGGCAATTGATTTGGGACAGAATGAACAGAATTCACAAAATGGAAGGCAGAGAGTTGGAAATTGCGGATTGAATCTAACTCATTTCGTAAATTCTGAAATTTTGTCTAAGCCCCCCATCTCAATCCATCGTGAGGATTTTTGTGCCTTCAAAGTCGAAGCGGAAGCGCACTTCTTGCAGGCCGGCTTCGCGCATGGTTTTGCGGAGGCGAGTGCGGTCTGCGGCGTAGAACATGAGGAATCCGCCGCCGCCGGCGCCGATGAGTTTGCCGCCGAGAGCGCCGTTGGCTATGGCGAGGTCATACCACTCGTTGATCTTGTCGTTGCTCATGCCGGTGGAGCGGGAGCGCTTGCCGAGCCAGTGCTCATGCATGAGGGCGGCGAAGCCCGGCGTATCGCCCGCTTCGAGGCACGCGAGGCTGCGGAGGCCGAGATCCTTCGTGCGGTGCAGGTTTTCGATCATGGCCGAGTCGGCCTTTTCGCTGCGGGTTTTCTGGTCCTTTAAAATGGCCGAGGCCGAGCGCGAGTAGCCGGTGAAGAAGATCAGCAGGTTGTCCTCGAGGTCGTGAATCGTATCCTCGCTGAGCGCCGCCTTGCGGGCCTCCACCCGACCGTCCTTGTGGAAGGTGAATGCCGTGATGCCTCCATAAGCGGCGATGAATTGATCCTGTTTCCCAATCGGCTCGCCCAACCGCTCGATCTCGATTTCACAAGCCTGCTCTGCCAGTTCGTGGGGATGCACAAAATTGCGCTTCCAGGCATGCAGGGCCTTGAGCAAAGCAGTCGTGAAGCTACCGGATGACCCAAGTCCCGTGCCGGCCGGAATGTCGGCCATGGAGGTGATTTCGAGGTTCTTTTCCTTTATTTTGAGAAAAGCAAGCGCTTCGCGGATGATTGGATGCTGAATCTCTGAAATTTTTTCAGCCTCTTCGATCCGTGAGTATTTTAGCAAAAATCCTTCTACAAACCTTCGGTGCAGGTTGATGTGAATATATTTATTTATCGCGCCAGCAATGAGAAATCCTGTGTGGCGGCTGTAATATGAGGGCAAATCTGTGCCGCCGCCGCCAAGCGAGATGCGGAGTGGGGAGCGAGTGGTGATCACGGGACTTTGCTTTCTCGAAATATCAAAACCGGTTTAAACCACCTTAACAACCAATCGCCCATTAGCGTCAATTCGGTGGAAGAAAAGTAAACCGGTGGATTCCTTGAAATACTCATCAACCGCAGTCCTGCACCCTTGCCATGTTCCGTAATCATCGATGATAAGAATGCCACTTTTTTGCAATTTTGGATATAAATGGGTTAACTCATGGAAGGTGGATGAATACCAATCTGTATCCAACCTCAAAATTGCTATCTTTTCAGGGGATTCGGCCGGTATTGTTTCTTCGACAAGTCCTTTAACCAATTTAATCTTGGACATTGGATAGTTGCATTTTTCCAAGTTGGAATATACTTCGTTTTCCAGCGATCGGCACCATGAGCTGTTTCCACTCTTGTCTTTCAAAGAATTGTAAATGGCATGCTCCTCCAAACCGTCCTTGGAAGTAGGTTCAGGCATTCCGGCAAATGTATCATATAAATAGATATCTCTATCATTTGCATTAAGATGTTTCAAGGTGAGCAGGCAAGCCATTGAGCTGCCGCCTTTCCAGACACCACATTCAACGATGGCTCCAGGGATGTCGTTTTTTACAATATACTCAACTGAAGAGATAAGACTATAAACTCTCTCCCTCGAAGTCATTGTGTAGAGGCAGACTGTATCAAAAATTTCCCTATAGTGTTTTGGAACATCAAGATCGGCTACCCTGCGAACATCAACGCCAATTTTATTAAACATAGCCCTTAATGTAGTTCCGCATTTAATTGCAAAACTTGTCCCCATAAATTTAGTGATCGTCTTTTTCATTTTTGAAATTTTTGATTGTTTTTGCAAAAAGATTTAGCCCGAACTTGTGGTAGGAGAGATGGATTTGGCTCGGTTTGAATCCAGCTTGGACAAGCAATGGCCACAAGTCACGCTTTGAGTAATACATCTTGTGGTCGTCCATCTCGATTTTCGGGCTCAATCCCAAGCGGAAGGCTGAAAACTCCAAAAAGAACTTTCCACTCCAAGTCGGCACATTGACCAGTAGGATGCCGGTTGGTTTGAGGACGGAGTGGACCTCGCGGAGGACAAAGGCAGGATTGGCAAGATGCTCCAATACCGAAATCATTAGCACCAAGTCAAAAGACTCCTTTTCAAGGCGAGGAAAAACAGCCTCGATCTCGCATTCATGGAATTGCAAATGAGGGTGTCCCTTCAACTCAGATGCGATTTGGAAATCCACTCCCACAGCTCGTTTGAGCCGTGATGCCATCGCAGTAAGTTGGCTTGCGCGATAGCCGCAACCCAAGTCGAGAACTTCCAGCGACTCCTTATTCTGAATGGCTTTTTGAATCGCTCTCTGCGACAACCACACTCCGAAACGATCGACGATGCTCGTCCCTCGTGCTCCAAAGCTTTCATCTTTGCGCGAACTCATGGCGAAGATGGTTTTGCGACCCGGTTCAGCATTTCGAGAAGAAGGGTGAATCCAAATGTCTGGAAACCAATAATAATAAGCAACAAGCCCATTATCGCTGAGCGTGACAAAGCTGCCAAACGCAACCCGTGTTCAATGTATTGCCAAGCTAAATTTCCGACCAGAGCAAGCCCCAATAAAGTCACACAAGTAGACATTACCATCCCAGTATTGTAGGAAAAAAACCTTTTCACGGATTGGTTTATACTGGGTCGCAAACGGTGCAGAAGGCAGGCAAGGACTCCGATTTGAACGAAACTGTATCCCAGCGTTGCGCATGTAGTGGCCAACAGCATCCAATATAAGTCAAATGTTATTGGGCCCAAAGTAAACGGCCCGAAAGAAATCAAGGTTGAAAGAATTAAGCCAAATGCCATCAGCGCGATGCCTGGTTTCAACAGAAAGGAATCTGGCGTGTAAACCAGCATGACCTTTAAGTTGATCCAACCAGCGATCCATGGAGAAAGCCAGCCCATGCGTCTGTGGTGGCTTACTCTGCCTTCACGGTCTCTATAGAAACTGACCGGCACTTCGGCTGTTTTCAGTTTAAGTCGCGCTGCTTTCAGAACCATCTCGCTCGCGTATTCCCACGACTGGGAATGCAGATCAATTTGTGTCAATGCCTCGCGCGTCAATCCCCTCATTCCACAATGAATATCCGAGTAATTGCTTTGGTAGAAAAAATTCAGAATCCAAGTGGTAAGAGGGGTGCCAAAATATCGGTGCAGCTTAGGCATAGAACCAGCCTCGATGCTCCCGCGGAAGCGACTGCCCATCACAAACTCGGTCCCTTTTTTAAACTCCTCCACGAATTCGTGGATTTCCCGGAAATCATAGGTCAAGTCCGCATCACCCATGATGATCCACTTTCCACGAATATGGGGGATTGCATCGATGTAAGCTCGGCCCAACCCGCGCTTGGGCGTTCTCAAAACTTCCGCACCATGTTGCAAAGCGATCTGCGGAGTTTCATCGGACGAACTATCCACGATCAAAATTTGCCCTCTCACTCCGGCTTTTGCCAAACCCGCTTTGCACCAATCCACAAACTCTCCAATTGTGACCCTTTCGTTCATGGCAGGAATCACAATGCTCAGATCCACGGAACCGCTTGAGGCACTGCTTGGGAAAAAAAGGCGCGTCCCATCTGGAGCCTTTCGGGTGAAAACAAAATCGTTCATTGGGAAATTTCCTTTATCATCGCCTGCATCGAATCACGCAAGGCTTCCGACGAGCTTCGCTTGCATTTCCAACCCAAAGCTTGAATTTTCGAGCAATCGAAGCGCACCACGGGGACATCGCCCTTCCAACCGCGGTCGCTTCCAGTGAATTCGTATTCCACGGCTTGCGGAGCCAGTCCAGACAACTCTACTGCCAAGTCCGCAATCTCCCGCACGGTTACATAATCGGATGTCGCCACATTGAAGACATCAAATTTTTCGCGGCATTGTTCCGCCACGAGAAACACCGCATTCAAGATATCATCCACATGGATGTAGCTCTTACTTTGTGTGCCGTCGCCAAGAATTCGGAGTCGCGAGGCATCCTGCCTCAAGCGACGCACAAAATCATACCCCACACCGTGCGTTTGTCTGGAACCGACGACATTCGCAAAACGAAACGCCCGCCCAGTCAGGCCAAACATGTGGCAATACGCAGAAATCACCGCCTCGCAGGCCAGTTTGCTCGCTCCATAAGTGGAAATTGGAAGGCACGGGCCGTAGCCTTCGCTAAAGAAAACAGAGGCGTTCTCCCCATAAACTCCGCTACCCGAGGTGTAGAAAATTTTCTCCGCACCGGTCAACCTCATCGCTTCAAGAATGTTCTGAGTAAGGTAGGTTCCTTCCCAAAAGTCGATGTCTGGCTGTGTAACTGCCTTGGCAATATCGGGATTTGCTGCAAGGTGGAAAACTGTGTCGCAGCCGCGCATGGCCTCGGCGAGGGCGTCGAGATGCTTGATATCTCCTGCGACAATTTTCAGGCGTGTTGTGTCGGTGACTCCAGCAAGATACTCCTTTTTTCCTGAGCTGAAATTATCAAAGACAACCACCTGTTCGGCAAGTAAATCGCCGATAAGCTTCCTTACAAGATGGCTGCCGATGAAGCCAGCTCCTCCGCTTATGAAATACTTATTATTCATTTTTAATTACTTGGACGAAATAAATAGATATTCGATTGGCCCCTTCGAGTTTTCATATTTGTGAGCGGATGGCTTGGCATCCAAAAAACGGGGTCGCTCGCTATGTTACTGAGGTTGAATAGTCCGGGTTTTTTAAGAATGAGAGTTGCAATTTGCATTTTGTCTCCTTCTTTGATAACACCAACGCCATTGAGTCCATAGTTCTGCTGAACATATTGCAGCACTCGCGGATCTAAATTCATAATCGGAATGCCGAAGTTTAAAATATCAATCGCTATCCATTGAATATTGAACTTTTCTTGATACTTTTGAAAGTCTTCGAAAGAAATCTTCATGTTGGGAAATGTGCCGGGAACGATACAAACTCTCTCCGAGTAACTGCCAAAGCCGACAGATTGGTGGGATCCAAACATAAAGAAACGCTCGTTTTCAGGCATGACATGCTTGAGATACTTCCCGCCCACATCGCATCCAAGAAACTGTGTGTCAAACATCCGTGCGGTGTTTTTGACGATACTCGGCAAAAGTAGTGCTACAGCTAAGCAGGGTATTGCATTTGCGATAAGACCACTAACTCTTTGTGCGAGTAGGTTCCGTAGGATTAGAAGCGGAATAGTGGCCGCTAAGCAAAGCATGGGCAGGAACGGATAGTGGTAGTAATTGTGCTGGGAAATGAAATCTGACAAAATGGCTGCGTATGGAAGAAGGGCGATCACGGAGCCTCCGAGGTAGGCTGGCAGAAGCTCCTCGTTTCGAGCCGCTGAAATGGTAATGAGTAAAACAGCAAGATATCCTATGCAGATGGCACATGCGAAAAGTTGCGGAACTCCCGAGAATCCAATGCCGCTTGATGCTGATGCTATGGGAACAGGTAAACTGACAGCCATGGTGGCGACGCATCCGATTGCCACGAGCGCGGCTGACCGTGCGACTTTTGAGGATACCAAGAAACCGCTCAGTGCGAGTCCAAGCAAGATCAGAATCAAGCCGGGCAGTGTAAAGTTTTCATCCAAGTAGGAATAAACTGGAGGCCAGGATTTTGCCCAGTATTCAGCAGTTAAAACCTCCCAAGGCTTCACGCGATGCTGTGTTTGCTCTGTCAGCGTTGCGATTTTATTAGTGAAAACAGAGATGACATTCCAAAGGATGAAAGGCAAGAGTCCAAGCGCACAGGCCAGCATATTTCCTGGCAGATGACTCAAGTAATCTTTTTTAAGTAAACGATTGTAGGGTAATAAAAAAACAAGTGGAACGACTAAGATAAAAAATGTGAGTTTAAGGAGCCCGCCGATACCCCATAAAAGAACCATTCCAAAAGCGAATTTGTTCTCAAATGCGTGTCGCCATCGGAGGAAAAGCAGAGTTCCAGAAAGCATGCAAGCCAAAGCCAGTGCTTCGGGCTGGATGTTTCTCCCAAAAAAGATGGATAAGGGAAAAATTCCAAAAAATAACGCTGATGAAAGTCCGATAAAGACGCTTCCTCCCATTGCCCTAACAATTCGATAAAGGAGAAAAATGTTCAGACATGATGCAAAGACAGATAGTAATCGGACTGGCCATAACTCCTCGAAATTTAGTTGTCTTAAAAAGGCTATCCATAATGGGATGAGTGGGAACTGTGGATATTCCTCAAAATACGGCACATCAAGTTGTCCCAAATTGAATGATTTTCTATGGAAAAAATCGGCATCTTTGATCATGAATTTTGCTATTCCAATGTATTCATGTTCTTTAACATTATGATATCCAATGGCTGGATAATCGAGATGGTAGCATCGGGCTACCGCAGCCGCCGCGATGATGGCGCCCAGACCTAAAATCAGTAAAAAACGACGATGTTTTTTCTGTTTAAGAGTCGAATTCTGGGATTGGATTGTTAAGGCTCGCTTCACCCGAGAGTTTTTTATTAAAGCTCGAAAACGCAATGTGATGGTGTTTCCTTGGAGTTCTGCGCTGAACGTGCCAGTTTCGTTAAGTTATCTGACAAGTCAATCACATATTTGCCATATTCGGCAATGAATGAAAACCCTTGTTTTACCCATGGATTGCTTGCCCAATAGTCTTTGCGATAATACATGAAAGCGGAATTAGGCTTTACGAAAATAACATATTTGATGCCATTTTTGATCAGATACTCTCTCAAGGCTTCAGGCCCCTGAAAATAGGGTAGGCCGCCCCATGGCGAGCATTGACCAACCGCTTCGGCGTTGTAAATGCGATTTCGGTTGAAGTCGAACATGAATGGCGTATCCACCATAACAAAAATAGGTTCTCCTGCTGGAACAATATCTTGGAGCGCGCGGTGGAAGCGATAGTTCTCGAGAGGGAGAAGCGGTGACTTATTGTCAATCTGCTCAGGAATCGATGCGGCAAAAGCGGAGAACCCGCGATAAGCAGGCAGGAACTGCAAAGAGCACGCGGCGATTACAACAACCAGCCAGACATAAAAAGGCTTTTGAAGTAGGCTTTTTTTGGCATCTGCTTGCAAGGCGATATGACGCGATAGCTCCAAAAAGATGGGAATCCAAAGCGCCGCGAGAAAAGGGAAAGTATAGCGGTAAAGATAGGCTGGTGGAATGGCGCTCCAACTATAGGCAAAAATCACAAGCGTGAGACCTGTGGTAATAAGGAGCGCTATAGATATCGGAGATGGCTTGTAGAGAAGGAAAAGCAATAAGACGGGCAGGAAAACAAGCAACTCGGGGATGAGCAGTGAATTCAAGGCGGCGACACTCTTTTGCAGGAAGTCGCCGGATACAGAATGGATTCCAAGAAAAACCGGGTTTACACCTCCCAGGAAGGGTGGCATGAATGGCGATCCGATCGCCTTGTAAAGCAAGGCCATCCATGGAGCGAGCAGAAGGAGAGATGCCGCGCCAACCGCAGCGGTTGCCAGTCCCCACCCTTTCCAATTCCGCCAACCAAAGGAAAAAAGGCTCCAAAATGCAAACAGCACTCCCGTGAAGAGGGCATAATGGGGGCGAAAGGTGGAAGCTGACGCAATCATTAGGCTGCAAACGAATACAGCCTGAGGCGTCCATTTTTGTCCAATCAGTTTTTGCCTATCCAGAAGAACGATGGAAAGCGCAATTGATATAAGAACAGGAAGTTGAAGGCCAGAGGCATTAATTCGCGGGTAATGCAGGGTAAGAGCCAGCGCTACCGCCACGAGATAAATCCAGTAGTATTTCTTTCTTAAATCCTGTAAGGCGTGTGATAAGATGCCGAGAAGCAAGACCTTTGCGATTCCGATATCAACGAACTGGAAATTCTTCTCTGAGCCGAAAACCGAGGTCAGAGCTTGAAGGAATTGATGACCGCCGAAGGTGCAAGCGCGCCGCATACTGAACTCCTCAAGCAAAGTTCCCATCTGCAAGATGGCATGCGGGAAAACATAGTAGCCTGGCAAATCGTCGTTCGGATCGATTTCTTTGATCCAAGCGACACTTCCAAAGTAATAGATGGCAACCAAAGCCCAGAGAGGCAGATTTCTTAAAAAGCCACCAAAGTCGAGTTCATTTTTTGGATTGTTTAGTGTCTTCGATGTGAAATAAATCCAAATTCCCGACCCCATCAAAACGATGGCGATGAGAAAAGGCGAGGATCCGATGCCCAGCAGCAGAGAGATTCCGCCCGTGAAAATAACCAAGGACATCCCAAGCACGCCTTGGAGTCCCCAGCCCCAAGCGGCAGCATTTTTGAAGCCGAGCGCAGCGCAAAGGAGATTTCCAAACCCGACAAATGCCAAAATCGTTGCGATTCCCCAGAAGAAGGTCGGGAAGTAAAGATAATTTTCAGCGGGCAACATGGTGATAGCGAGTCTTGCTTATCTGAAATCGCGTGAAACGCAAGCTTCGCCATAGCCCCAGAACGAGGCAAAAATAACAAGGCTCCAAAGCAGGACGGGGAAATACATGGGAAGTTTTAAGTCTTAAGCATTAAGTTTTAAGCAACCAACGGGCGGGGCGCGGTTGGAGAAGAACTAACCACAACCGAAAAGGCTAGAGCCTTGGAGGAAGAGCAACCGGAGGTTGTCCCGAAGGGCACCCAGGCGGAGAGGGTAACCGCTCGGGAGACTGCCAAAGGCAGCCCCTCTGGGGCGAGAAGAGCGGGAGCGAACGAGTCAACATTGGGAGCGGGAGCGAGCGAGTCAAAGGAGAGCACTGAGGTTAGGCGGTATAGGCGAAATCATGGGCGGCAGAATCATTTTTTAGGGATGCATGGACGGAGCGTAGGCGTTAGGTGCAGCGCCTTGTAGTGGAGTTCTCTTTTCAAAGCTGACAACCTTGTGACCACTCTCAAATTGTCGTTTCATGACATCGCGCGACATTTTTCTGAAATCCCAATCATAGGATTCAAGAATTTTCATTCTGTATTCGCGAATTTCAGCAACTATTGGGTCATTCATAATCTTCTCCTCCAAAAAGTTCATCAGGCGTGCAAATAGTAGGCAGGAAATAACCAGACTCTGTAACAATGTGGTTAATTTTAACTAAAATCTCGGCGTTTGCAATATGGGTGCAGTTCCAAGTTAAAAGAAAATCGATGCTGTGCCTTGAAGCAACCGCAATGTGAAGCGCGTCAGTATCCGCTTTAGGTGGAATAATTCCTGGCTTCATTATGCTTTCAGCAAGCAAAATGACATCATTATCAACTTCAAGCATCTCGATATCGCTGATTGCATTCATCCTTTTTTCTGCGGCTTCAGAATCACCTTTGCTTGCCTCATCAAGAACATATTGTGAAATGAACAGATCGTATTTTCCCCGTCTTCTTTCCCACCATTGGCGAGTTAATGCCTGCTTACCTGCAATAATCAATTTGTTTGAAGGTCGAGATGTAAGGAAACTTGGAATTGTCGTTTCGATGTAGACTTTTGATCTCTCCATGGTTTCAGTGCACGCGAGTGAAATATTTGGTTGGTTTTATCGAAAAGGGCAAGAATAAATTTTCAAACAATCTGCGGGAGAATTGAAAAGTAAAGCTTTGACAACGGCTCCAAAGCAGGACGGGAAAATACATGGGAAGTTTTAAGTCTTAAGAATTAAGTTTTAAGATTCGAAGTCGGTGGCGTGGATTCGGAAGCGCGAATCCTGTAGCGGCGTCTCTATGGGCGCCGTCTGATGGGTAGGCAAAATCATGGACAGCAAAATCATTTTTTAGTCATGCATTGTCTCTTTCCAATCGATGCCCCTTCGCTGAATGTGCTCTCGCAGGGAATCTTGTTTTATGGATTCAAAGGCTTTGATATCGAAGCGGTAGGGAAGAGGAAGCTCGTCAAGTTCTGCTGCGATGGATTCGGCTTGCAGGGCATCAACTCCCCAGAGGGCCAGGTCAATATCGGAAGCAGGCGTATGACAACCCTTGGCGCGTGAACCAAAAAGTTTCACCTGCGAGACTTCGGGGTGTTGGTTGAGCACGGAACTGATCAGGGTGGTTTCTCGATCGGTGAGCGTGATCATTTTTGCAGTTCTTTGGACAAAAACTGATGAAGTGCATTAAGTGTAGAAAGATAGCGATCTTCCGTAGCTCGTATGGCTTCCTCAAAAACGGCGAAGTCGTAGGTGTGCGAGAGGAGGTTGCGGTGATTGAGCATATCGATCCATGTTTGCCCATCGGTGATGATTTTTGCAACAAAAGCCTCTTTAATTACTTGGCGCGGTGTTGCAGGTGAGATCGTCACTCCACTGTCCTCCAGATAATCCTTCATGCATTTCCATGCCAGTTCGAGAGTATATTCCAGACGTTGAGCTGCTCCCTCTTGCTCCAGTGGAGAGAGGTTCTCTTGACCATCCGCAAGAGCTTCGCGCAAAAGGCCAAGAGCCCGATCAAAATTTTCAAAGCGTTGTCGCCAGAAAATATCTGGATTCATAAGATGAGGTGTTTTTTAGACAGAATTGTAAGAATTGTGAAAATAATTTTTAAGACAGAATTGGCAGTCGCGGCAGAATCATTTTTCATACAGGCTCCAGAGCAGGACGGGGAAAGACATGGGAAGTTTTAAGTTTTAAGCATGTGTTAACCACGGAGAGCACGGAGGTTGGGTAGTTTAGGCGGATTTTTTTCTGAAATGCTGTTAATTAACTCGCTTTGATAATCTTGCGGGCAAGCTTCGCTTGTCGATCTCTGCTTCGCTCCGGGTTTGTCAAAAAAAGGAATTGGCAGAATCATGGATGGCAAAATCATTTAAGCTATGCAATCAAAAGCCTCGGCAGGCGTGAGAATAACAATATCGCCACGGCTTTTTTGCGGGTAATGTCGTGCATTTCCCGTTACCAGAATTTTTGATTCGGTTGCGGCTGCGACTTCAAGGAACTTGGTGTCACCCGGATCACTTGCTTGAAGACCATTGACAGGCATCGCCACAAGATGGCATTGAAAGGGAAGAATTTCCCACAACGCTGTCACATCGGCTGGTTTGAATTGAAACTTGGGACGCGCAAGCACATCCTTATATTCCTGTAGTATCCTGTCGTCGAAGGCGATTTGCAATCGCCGAGCCAGAACAGCGTCGATCAACCGACCTGGGGGCCCCTTTGCGGAAATAAGACCTGATACAAGCACATTTGTATCAAGAACCCACAGTAATGTGGATTTCATTGCGTGATTTTGCGCGCCGATTGGATTTCGCCATCGATGTCTTCAAGCGAAAGAGAGGCAACATCCGTTTTAGCTGCCGAAGCGCGCAAGTTACGCACGGCCCTGCGAGCTTGTGAAAACGCAATTTCTTGAAAATCTTCGATCATGGTTTCAGGGGATGTCGGCGTAACAATCGCGATTGGTCGACCATCTCGCGTAACCACGATCGACCCCTCAGCAGCCAACTTGGACCAAACCGCACCCGGCTTTGAACTCAATTCCCTGGAAGCAATCATTTGCATAAATCAACATTTGCACAACAGATGCTGGAGTCAATAATTTTTAGAGCAAAATCATTTTTTTGGAGTGGGGTGGGGCGCACCCGACAGCGCCTCAGGGCAAGCGCGCCCCCTGTAGCGGCTGTCTATGACTGCCGAGGCTCGCAAATGATCGTAATTGGTCATTTTTGGTTAGATACTTGACGAGATGAATGCGATTTTGCCAAATGATTGTTCGGAAACGAACGGGCGCTGCGCGTTTGGAGGGAAACTAACCACGGATTTCCGTGCGACACCTGCGGGCCAGAATCTTTGGTATGGGAAGCCTATCTTCTTTTCGATGGCTTTTCGTCGATTCCTAAGTAGCTGAAAACGAGGCTGAAAATGAGTGTTTGGAGTCCGAGTGAGACTAGGGTGCGACCGGCAATGACCGGGCGGGTGTTTGCGAGGGGGTCTAAGTTTCCAAAACCTGCCGTGGCCCAGTCTAAAAGCGTCAGCGAAATCAGTCCAAAGCCTACCAAGAGAATGGCTAAGCCAGCGATAAGGCCTTTTTCTAGGGTAAAGAAACTGAATGCCCTGGAGAGGATGTGATTGGGCGGGAGAAAGCCGCGTGTATAGGCAAAAATGCGGACGAATCCAGCGAGTAGAACCATTTGGTAGCCGAATTGCACGAGCAAGCTGGCCATTTCCAAGGTATTGAGATCGAAATTGACACCTTGGAGTGTGATTGGGCCGAGCATTAATCGGGCAAAAAAGCCTGCGCCGATTACCAGCATGACCAGGCCGGGGTAGAGGAGGAGCCACCTCGGAGAGAAGAGGAGCATGAAGCGGAGGTGGCGCCAGCCGTCGCGCCAACTGCGGAGGTGTGGCGGGCGGGAGCGACCGTCTTTATGGAGTGTGATGGGCACTTCTTCGATGCGAAGTCCGCGCAGTGAGGCTTTGATGACCATCTCACTGGCGAATTCCATGCCAGTGGTGCGGAGGTCCATTTTGTTGAAGGCTTCCTTGGTGAGAGCACGGAGACCGCAGTGGAAATCGTGGGCAGGGCAGCGGAAGAGGAGTCGACCGATGAATGTGAGGGCTGGGTTGCCGATCCACCGATGTTTCCAAGGCATGGCGCCGGGGATGATCTTTCCACCGCCTGCAGGCATGCGGCAGCCCATGACGAGGTCGGCACCGGCGCGGAGTTTCTCGACGAAGGGTTTGATCTCGGCAAAGTCGTAGCTGCGGTCTGAGTCACCCATGATGAGGAATCGTCCATGGGCGGCTTCCATTCCGGTTCGAAGGGCGTTGCCGTAGCCTTTTTCAGGAACATCGACAACGCGGGCACCGAGCTTGCGGGCTATGTCTTGTGAGCCATCGGTGCTGCCGTTGTCGGCGATGAGAATTTCGCCCTCGACTCCGGCATTTGAAAGCCCACGCTGGGCTGCGGCAATGCAATCGGCCAGTGTTTCAGCCTCATTGAGGCATGGCATGAGAATCGTGACTTCCATTTTGAGTTTAATTTCCGCTTTCGCCGGCCTTTAAAACAGCCTCGGCTTCGGTTCTGGCACCGCGTTGGGCGAGGAGCTGCGCTCCGCGCTGGGCGATTTGGCGGCGGACTTCGGGTGCGGTGCCGTTCATGGAAAGTATGAATTGGTTTTGGGCATCGCTGAAGCGTTTTTGATCTACATAGAGGTCGGCGAGTTCCATGCGGACGTCATTGCTGGCGGGGGAGCGGTCGAGGATGCCCTTGAGCATGATCTCGGCGGCGACGGGATTGCCTTCCGAGATACGCAGAAAGCGGGCGAGGTGAAATTCGGCTTCCTCCTTCGTTTGGTCCGGCACGATTTCGAGCATGAGGACATCTTGTTTCAGCGCGTTCGTCAGGAAATTTTTAGGATACGGGATCGGGCGGGCCCACTGCGGTAGGATTTTTTTGAAAAGGGCGCGCTGTCCGAATGAGTTCTCAAGGGATTTTCCTGGAACAGGATTTGGGTAAAGAATTTGAAAATATGGGCCGATAAAGTTCTCCCAAGTCATGAGCGAGACATGCGTGATGCCGTGTTCCTTAAGCATGGCAAGCGCCTCCTCGTCGGATTGGGCGTTGAGCATCTTGGCAGCGGATTTAAGTCCGTCCACATTTTCCCAGTAAAGTGTTCCGATTGTTTTAAAACCACCGAGTGTGGAAAGTAGGCAGGAGCTGTTTGGGCTGCTCAGGAGGACAACAGGTTTTCCATTCGCATTTTGCAGGATGGTTTTGGCCATGTCGCGATGGAGAAGGGCGAGGAGTTGGCCAGAGCCGACCTGCATGTTTTGCTTGCTCTTGTATTGCTGCCAAAAAGGCATGAGCATGCCCTTAACGGTATCGATAGAAAAGAGGTAGACTGCACCGAACAAGGCAATCGCCGCACCGAGTCGGAAGGCTGGGAGGCGAGGCAACAAGCGCCAGAGTTGAGGAATGACAAGCGCGGCCAACGCAATGTAAAGCGGACCATTCAGCATTCCCCAGCGCACCTGATAAATTTGCATCGCCGTGATGGCCAAAATAGGAATGCAGAGAAAAATGAAGACCCCTTTTGTCGCGGAATTGACATTTTTGAGGAAGGCGATGATCAGCGAGGCCAGAAGGAATACCGGGAAAAGCCCGAAGGCTACTTTCCAAGTGATGGCGCCCATTTGAATTCGCGTCAAAAGCGGTAGCAACTCGGCGATATTCTTCCAAAGACCGCCCATAAAGGGATCACCAGGGATGTAAACAGAGGGGCCGAGGGTAAGAATGACGATTGGAAGGACGGCGCAGGCTCCGAGCGGCAAGAGGAGTTTTTTCCATGGGAAGGGGGCTTTTCCTGATTGCAGGTCATTGATCCAGCGCGTGACCTCAAAAATGATCCATCCGCCTCCCAGCCACGCCAAGGCGTAGAGTGGGTGGTTTACTTCCAAACGCATCCCGAGGTCGTTGGGAAAATACTCTAAAATGTAAAAACCTAAGCTGCCAGAGGCTGTGGTTATGGCCCAGAGTCTCCAGAGCTCCGGGTGATATTGGCAACCTTGTCGGGCTGCTTTTTTGATAAACAGCGATGCCGTGACAATGGCACCCAGACCAACTCCCACGGCAACAAATGCAGCAGAAAACCCGCTGATCCAAAGTGCTGCAGCGCCGCTGATGCCCGAGAAAATCATGCCGTGCCGCGCTTGTTTCAGCGAGGTGGGGATGATGAATGCCGTGCCGTCGGATTTTTGAACCCAGCCCGCGCCGGCCCAGGCGATGCCGAAAATGATGCCCATGAGGGCGAAGGCGGTGATGCCGTGGTGGTCTGGGTAGGCGGGCAGGAAGCCTTCGTAGAACGAGGCGGTGGTGATCATTCCAATCGCCAGCACCGATCCGCAGAGCGGGCCGAAACGGCGGGCGGAGAGGGTTGCAAAGAGGGCAAGGGCTGCGATGAGAAGAAGCGGATTTGCCCAGATCGATGCGCGAAAAATGCTGTTCCGAAGCGTGTCGCCGGAGAAGTGGCGGTAGATTTCGCCAAGACCTCGTAGATACCAGGCGAAGGCGGAGTTCCAGTGTATCTCGCGTCCCTTGGGAGCGTTGTCCATGTCGGTGAAGCGTGAGCGGAAGTCCCCATTTTCGCCGAGTTTTTCTGCATGGCGGTTCCACACATAGCCGTCGAAGGCGATCTCGAGAAGCGGCACGGGAAGGACTTCCGTGGGTTTGGCATTCGGGCCGTCGAGTTCGCGGCAGAGCCGCACGGTCACGCTATCGATGAGGAAGGCGTGGAAGAAAACATAGCCCATGCAGATGAGCAGGATGGCGTAGAATCCGCTCCAGGATAGGATCTGCGCGAGGGGCGTTGGCGCTGGCTCGGGCGGTGTAGCAGTCGGCGTGGTGTCTGTTTCCGCCGCGCTGCGGGATTTAGCGCTTTGTTTTTTAGAAGATTTTTTTGAGGAGTCCAAGGTGTGTCACTTTAAAAACCGGGACACAAAAAGAAAGCCCGAAAACCCAGCTTTGCAATGGGTGAGGGGGTTTGTTTAAACGAACGGATGGAAACTTTGCGTTGTAGACTCGGCGACCTGTTCTCACCAATTGGTCTCGTAGCTGCATCTCTAGACACCTGTATGCTGAATATCATCGGTGCAGTCGCGCGTCGGCACGGAATCGACCTTGGGAAGACAACGGTGAAGGTGCTCAAGGAGATGAGTGCACAGTTGGCGAAAATATTCATTGAAAAACATACGACATAGTCATATGGAATTTATAGAGTCTGCTGAGTTCACAAAACAGATCACCCGGTTTCCAGATGAAGACTATCGAGCTTTCCAAATCGATCTCGCGAGCGAACCCTTGCAAGGCGCTGTCATGCGCGGATGTGGAGGCTTTCGGAAGGCCCGCATGGCGTTTCCCAGCGCCGGAATTGGTAAGAGCGGTGGTGCGCGTGTGATTTACCTGCACAATCCAGAAAGAGACGAAATCTACCTTGTTGCAATCTATGGCAAAAGTTCCAAAACATCTCTCACCCAAGCCGAGCAAAACGCGCTCCGGAAAATTGCGCACCAAATCCGAAATTCTTGAGGCGCTTCAGGACATGCCTTTTGATGGCG
>JBILWM010000118.1:0-7708 GCA_044369905.1 Terrimicrobiaceae bacterium
GCCTCCCTTCGGGATTCCCTACGCGAAAATCAGCGATTCTTTACCCCAAGATAGACCGTGTTTTCTAATTGTCGTCGGGGGTCATTTCTAATTGTCGCCGAAAACCATTTTTAATTGTCGCTGGACAGCTGGGGCTGCGGAAGGTGGCGGCTTTGGTGCGTCGCAGGATTTGGCGTTGCTGGCGGATGTGGATTTCGTCTTGGAGGATGAGTTCCAGGAAGTGGGCGTGGGGCAGGTTGTGGCTCTGGGCTTCCTGGAGGCGCATGTCGAGGCTTTGGAGGAGTCCGGAGAGGGCGAGTGTGCGGGCGTGGTGTTTGAGGGTTGTGTGGGTGTTCATTGGTCGTTTGTGTGTTGGTGGATGAAGGCGCTGTAGTGGCGGAGGTCGCGAGTGGTGCATTTTAAGTGACCGCCGACAATGAGGGATTGCTCGCCTCAGGCGTTCATATTTTTTCAGGAGCGCCAACGTCCTCGTTGGCATTGTTGAAGCGCCCATGCCGAGGAGGACCTCGGCGGTCCGGTGATCCGGTGATTGCAGACCGTCTGATTGGCGGAAGCGCTCTTGGTCAAGACGACCAACAGCCTCTCGTTCGTCTGCGGACCTTGCTGTTTTTAAGGGTTGGCCTTCGGCGACTCGGCTTTCGAGGCGGCAGGGCGGTCTAGGGCGATGAGTTCGGTGACGGTGGCGAATTTGTAGCCTTTGGATTGGAGGGTATCGAGGGCGGCGGGCATGGCGTCGATGGTGGTGGGATGGATGTCGTGGGCGAGTATGATGGCGCCGGGGGCTGTGTTTTTGATGATGTGGCTGGAGACATGGTCTGATTTGCGGATTTTCCAGTCTTGGGGATCGACGGACCAGAGGATGACGCTGAGACCGTATTCCTCGTTAAGGCGTTTGGTGAGGGTGGGGTTGATGGCTCCGTAGGGCGGGCGCATGGTTACGGGCCGGACGCCTGTGGCTTTTTCAATGGCAGCATTGGTTTGGGAGATTTCGGCGTCGAAGGCGGAGGGGGAGAGCTTGGTGAGTTGCGGGTGGTTCCAGCTGTGGTTGGCGATTTCGTGGCCTTCGTCGACGATGCGTTTGGCGATGTCGGGATACTCGGCGACGCATTTTCCAATCACGAAGAAGGTGGCCTTGATGTTGCGCTCTTTGAGCATGTCGAGGAGGCGGGGGGTGAATTTGGGATGCGGGCCGTCATCGAAGGTCATGGCGACGACGGAGCCCTCGACATTGCAACTGGTGTAGGTGTGCTTTCTTGGGGCGGCTGGAGCGGGGGCTGCGGCGGGTGCGGTCATTGGAGTTTCAGGAGCGGGTGCGGGGATGATGACGGGTTGGGGTTCAACGACGGCGGCGGCTTGCGGTGGCGCGGGATGCGGCGGGAGTTGGGCTTTGGCGGGTGCGTTGGATGCGAAACAAACAACGATGGCGAAGAGAACGAGAGTGGCTGCAAGGGCAAAGGCGGATCGGATCGGAAGTCTCATGCGAAAGCGAGTAGGTGAAGATTGCATAGGATGTTGGAAAAAAAAGTAACTTTTGGAGTTTGGGGTCTGGGCGGCATGTCAGGGTTTCCACTCAAGTTTGGTGCCTGCAGGGAGGAGGCGGGCGGCGCGGAGGGCGTCCCAATTGGTGAGCCGGAAGCCGCCAATGCCCTCGAGCGTTTGCATGGCGGCGGGCATGCTGGAGCCGTGGAGTCCGAAGGATTGCGGGGTTGTCTCGCCGCCTTTGGCAAGGTTGATCCAAACCACACCGGCGGGGTTGTTTGGTCCGGGCGGCAGGTATTGTTCCTGCGAGAGCACGGGGCGCACGGTGACGGGAGTGGGATTCGGGTTGATGTAAAACGGACTGGTTTTTTCGACTTTGACGACGCGGTCTTCTTGGAGTGTGGCGAGTCTGGGGTGTGGGATGACATCAAGGATTCTCCACTCGCCGCGTCCGCGCAGGCCGGGGCGGGCGCGTCCCATGGGCATGACGGCGACGAGGCGGCCGTTGCGGAAAATTTCGAGAGTGGTGACATCGGTGATCGTTGCGGTGATTTGCTGGGATGGGTCGGTCGGTGGTTGCAAGCCGGTGGCGGGGATTTTTTCGATTTCGAATGACTGCACATTCGGCACGCGGAAGCGGGAACCCGCTGCGGGCTGGGTGCCGAGGGAGGGATTGAGTTTGCGCAGAAACGCCTCGTCGCAATGGAAGCGCTCGGCGACGAATTCCCACGGGGAGCGGTAGGCGAGGAAGTCGGCGGTGACCATTTCCTGGTAAGTGGGCGGCGGGGTGGGGGCAGGCTTGGCTTTTGGATCGGGCGTGCCGCCGGGCTCGGTCACGACTCGGACGGCCTTGGGCGGGGCGATGAAGCGGAAGTCCTCGATGCGGAGGGTGTAGGTGTTGAGCGTGTCGGGCGTGAATTCCTTGGCGCGCTGGACGACAGTCGGGTGGTCGAGCGTTTCGCCCCGCGCGGTTTGGTAAAGATGGAGTGTCTTGCCGAAGAGCGGATCGGGCACATCACTGATCGGGCCGGTGCCGAAGCCTTGGTTGTCCAAGAAAACGCGCAGCAGGAAGACTTCGGATTTTGCGATGTCCGAGGGCTGTGGTGTGCTGGCAACGGTGGGCTTGGGCGTGCTTTTGAGAAGGAGTTTTTCTTCCGGTGTGGGGATGCGCAGTTGCTGTCCGATTTGCAGAAAATCGGTTTCAAGTGCGTTGAATTCCTTCAACTGGGCGACGGTGAGTTGGAGCTTCTTGGCGATGTGGACGAGGACATCGCCTTTTTTGACTATGTAGATGTTTTGGTCAGACGCGGCCGCAGCCGGGTTGGCTGTCTTAGAGGGCGAGCGCTGCTGCAGAACGGGAACCTCGCGCGGAGGGAGGCCCCAGGCGGCAGAAGTGGGCGGGGCGACATTCCATTTCCATTTTACGGCGCGCTCGAGGCCGGGCTCGACGCCCTGCGCCTGGGTGCGGGGAATCGCGGAGGCGAGGAGGAGAAGCGCGGTGGAAAAAATGGCGAACCGATGAAGCATGGGATTAGGTGCCGCGTTTGGCTTTGAGAACGGATTCGATGCGAGCCAGCGGGAGGGTGTTGATGACATCGTTCTTCGTGAGCCAGCCTTTGCGGGCGATGCCGACGCCGAAGATGAGATCCTGGAGGCCTGCGGTCGAGTGGGCATCCGGGTTGATGGCGCATTTGACACCTTTTTCCCTTGCGAGCGGCCACCAGCGCCAGTCCATATCGAGGCGGCGCGGGTTGGCGTTGAGTTCGATAATCGTGCCTGTGGCTGCGGCGGCATCGAGTATGGCGGGAATGTTGACCTGATAAGGCTCGCGGCTGAGAAGGAGGCGGCCGGTGAGATGGCCGAGCATGGTGACATGCGGGTTCTCCATGGCGCGGATGATGCGCTTGGTCATTTCGGCCTCGGGCATGGTGAAGGACGAATGGACGCTCGCCACGACATAATCGAGCGTGGCGAGGACCTCGTCTGGGAAATCCAGCGTTCCATCCTTGAGAATATCGCACTCAGTGCCGGCGAAGATGCGGAAATCGTTGTCGGCGGCGTTGAGTTCTGCAATGCGGGCGACCTGGGCGGCGAGGCGCTTTTCGTCGAGGCCGTTCGCTTGGAATGATGCCTTCGAGTGGTCGGCGATGCCGAGGTATTCGAGGCCCAGTTCCTTTGCGGCGGCGACCATGTCTTCGAGAGTGGCGCGGCCGTCGCTTGCGGTCGTGTGATTATGAAATGTGCCGCGCAGGTTGCTCCACTCGATGAGGTGCGGGAGCTTGTGTTTCTCGGCGGCGTCGATTTCGCCCCGGTCCTCGCGGAGTTCGGGCTCCACGGGGTCGAGGTCGAGGGCGCGGTAGATGTCCGCCTCCTCGTGAATCTCGGGCAGGGGTTGCTGGAGTTCGCGTCCCTCGGCGGCACTGAAGCGGTATTCGTTGAGCGACCAGCCACGGGAGAGAGCGCGGGAGCGCATGCGGACATTGTGCTCCTTGCTGCCGGTGAAATAATTCAAGGCGAAGGGAAACTCGGGGCCGGTCACAGCGCGCAGATCGCACTGGATGCCACTCTTGAGGATCACGCTGGATTTTGTCGCGCCGTGGGCGAGGACATTTTCCACAAGAGGATGGGCAGTGAAGAATGCCATGACGGCCTCGGGCTGTTTCGTGGAAACGATGAAGTCGAGGTCGCGGACGATTTCTTTTTTTCGGCGGAAGCTACCGGCGATTTGGGCGAGGTTGACATCCGGATGTCCACGCAGGTCGTCCAGGAGGCCCTCGGCGATGTGGGCGACATCGCCGAAGCGGAATTCGCCGGCATGACTGCGCATGTGCTCGATGCCTTTGAGGATGTTTGCGGCAGTCTTCTCGCCGAAGCCGGGAAGGACTGCGACCGAGCCCTTCTTGCAGGCGCGCTCAAGACTTGTCACGGAGTGGATTTTTAAAGTGTCCCAGAGGACTTTGATTTTTTTTGCACCGAGGCCTTGGATATCGAAAAGGGTGAGAATGTCGGGAGGGAACTCCTCGCGGAGGTGATCGTAGTAGTCGAGGCGGCCGTGGGTGGAGAGCTCGGCGATTTTCTCGCCAGTGGCCTTGCCAATGCCATCGACGGCGGTGAGCCGGTCCTCAGCGATCAGGGTTTCGAGTGGCTCGGAGAGGGTTTCCAACGCGCGGGCGGCGTGCGTGTAGGCCCGGACTTTGAAGGGATTCTCGCCCTTGAGTTCCAGCAAGCGGGCGATGTTTTCGAAGACACCGGCGATTTCGTCTTTGTTCATTGCAGATAGGTTTGGAGCCTGTTGCGCCAACCGGGAAGCCACTTCGCCTCGTTGCGGGCGGGTGGTGCATTGTGAACGCGGCGGGTCAGGACGGCATCGGCAGCACGCGCGAACTCCGGCAGGGCGTTTCCGGTGGATGGCATGGTTGCAAGAACCTGAAGCAAGCCCCAGCCTTGACCGTTGTAGCGCTCGGCGGGGTTCACGCCTTCGCCTTTGAAGTTCACATAGTCCATGAGCGCGTAGAAGCCGAGCGGCGACGCGGCGACGCGGCGGAAATTGGTCTCGATTTTGGCGCGTTGGGCTGGCGTGGTGGCGGCGAGCATTTTCGGCAGCGCGGCTTCCATGCGCATCGCCGCATATCGCGCTTGGGCCGCGACGGTTTTGGAAAGCAGCGCGCGGAGGCCGGTGAGCCGTGGGCCGTCGAGGTCTGCCATGAAGGCGTCGCGATTTTTCCAAGGGCACGCGCCGAGCATCCAATCCTCGACTGGCACGCCTTGCGTTTTCAGAAAGCGTGCGAGGCCGGGCCAACTTTCCTCGAACGGCCCGGTGCGTCCGGCCGGATACCAGATGAAATGCGCGATGCCGAGGGATGGGAACTCCTCGCCCTTGTTCCAGGAAGTGAGGCCGCTGACTGTGCCAGCGCACTCGTTTTTCCAAATGCGGCGGCCGATTTCGAGCGCTTGGGAATCGCTCAAGGCGGCTGTGGATGCCTGAGCGGCGAGGGATGACATCACAAATACAGCCAATAGGAATCGTCGAATCATCTGGCGATGCGTGCTCCGTCTGCGGGCGCTCAGTTGGTTTTCTTGTTTTCGGCGACGGATTTTTTCTTCGTCGCTGCAGGAGTCGGCGAGGGCGCGGGGGCCTTTTCAAGAATCGGCTTGAGCGGATCTTGCTTGCGGTATTCGCGCGGGAGTTTCGCCTGCGGACGCTCGGGGTCGTTGAGTTTGTTGAAGCGTTTCGCCTGCGGTTTGGTGAGCGGATCGTCGAAGATGTCTTTGAAGCGTGTGTCGAGCGAGAGGGCGCGGTCGTATTCCGCCAAGCCTTGGATGTAGCTGTAGTAGGCTTGGAGGAGGAATGTCTGCGACTGGAGGAGCGAGGTCTGCTGGTTCAACACATCGAGCTGTGTGCCTGCGCCAGCGTCGAGGCGCTCTTGTGCGAGGCGGAGGGCCTCCACGCCCTGCACCACGCTGGCCTCTTGGCTGTCCACGGTTTCGCGGGCCTCGAGGAGTTTTGAAATCGCCTGCTGGACTTGAAGGATGACTTCGCGCACGCCGTTGTCGTAGTTGATTTTCGCCTGTTCCATGCGGGCCTTTGCGGTTTTCACATTGCCGTAGGTGAGGAGTCCATCCCAGACGGCCCAGGAGCCTTTGACTCCGAAAAACCAGCCATTGACCATGTCGCCGAGGTTGTTTGTGAGAAAGTCGCTCTCGTTTGTTTGTCTGGCGCTGGCACTGATCTGCGGCAGGTAGCCTGCGACTTCTTGGTTTACGCGCGCGGCCTCGCCGAGGATGAGCTGCCTCTGGGCCTTGAGGTCGGGGTTGCGGGTCACAGCGATGCGCACGGACTCGTCGGAGTTGAAGGTGCGCGGCTTGTAGTCTAGTTTGCCGACGATATTGAAAGGCACTTCGCTCGGGAATCCGGGCGGGTAGTCCATGCCGAGCAGGCGGACGAGACGATACATCGAAACGCGGTAGTTGTTCTGCGCTTGGATGAGCGGAGGTTTTGCATTGGCGAGGGCGACCTCGGCCTGGAGGACATTGAAGCGAGGCACAGTTCCCGCCTCGTAGCGGTTTTGCTGATCTTTGAGCTGCTCCGCGAGGAGATCGACGGACTGTTGGTTGGCGATGATGAGGGCGCGATTGAGGACGACTTCGAAGAAATTGATCTTCACTTGCGAGATGACATTGTCGATCACTCCGCGCAGGCGGTAGTAGGCCTCCTGCTCATCCGAGAGGGCCGCCCGGATGCCGGAAACCACAGCTCCGCCGTCGTAAATCAGCTGGGAGAATTCCACATTCACGCTCCAGGCCTCGTCGTTGATGTTTGCTCCGCCGAAATTGACATCGTTGACCTCACGGGTGGTGTAGCCGTAGTTCGAATTCACTGAAACCTGAGGGATGATTCTGGAGCGGATGCTGATGAATTTTCCCGAACTTGTGTTCAGTTCCTGCACGGCGCCCAGAATGTCGGGGTTTTGTTTGATAGCGGTCTGGATAGCGTCTTCGATTTTCAGGTCGGGAACCTTGAGATTTCTTTGTTTGGCGATGAGTTCGTTGAGGGCCTTGTAGAAATCGGTGGTGGCCATTTCCTTTGTCACTGCGGTGCGGGCGCTTTGTTGCAGGACGGGAGTCTCGGGACTTGGAGCAAGCGGTTCGGCAGCTTGCGTGGGCGCCGCAAGTTCACCAGAAATCTGGCTCGGCTCAGGAAGTGGCGGAGCGGCTGGCATGGCTGGAAGCGGAAGCGGCATCGTTCCGTCCGGAGTAGGCGTGCCGGATGGGGCCGGACTTTCCGAAGGAATGGGCAGGGGAGTGAATTGAGGGAGGGGCGGTGGAGGCGGCAAATCCTGAAATTGAGGGCTCGGAGCGGGGGAGGGACTTTGCGCGAAAAGCGGGAGTCCGGCGAAAAGAAATGCTGCGGGTAGAATGGTGGAGATTTTCAAGATCATGGTGATGACTGTCAGAGCGCTTGGAAAATGAAGTTTATACGAGGATTTGCCGGTGAAAAGAAAATCGATCGAAACAATGCATTAAAGCTATTTTCTTAAGATTTCGGATAGGCTTGCGCTGTGCACTGAGCGAGGATGTCCTTCGACAAGAAGATCCATCTGTTGGCCCACAAAAAGCGTTTTTGTCGGTGCGACCACTTGATAAATCACCTGAAGAACTCGCGTGTCTACCCTCTCACCTGGATCCCCTGTGAGCGAGCGTTTCGGGACCACCAATGGCTCAAACCGGA
>JBILWM010000039.1:0-24436 GCA_044369905.1 Terrimicrobiaceae bacterium
CAGCGCACTTTTTCCTCACCTACTTCACGTCCCTGAACTTTGATCGGCCATTGCATGGCCCCTCTTTGCTCTCAAATCGGATTGTAGTCCAGCTTTTTTTGCAACTATCGGAGATGCGCCCCACGGAACTCCTGCACCGTCATGCCAGAAAATTTGGCTTCAGGTGCGAGGCTTTCCCACGCTCTGAGAACTTCGTCGGTTTTTTCGATAAGAGATAAACTCATGGTCGATATTCCTTCTGGTTCAATTTCATTGCATGGTCGCAGAGAAGGGCAGTGGCGCGTTCAGACCACGCGCATGCCTCCCTCCTGTTTCCATGGGTTCGTCCCGGCCCGGCACCTGCCGGCGGGTCGGAAAATGTTGTGGCGTCTCCCGTTTCGTGGCGCCGGGCGTCTCATGGCGCGGAATCGGGAAGAGCACATTGAGATCTTCGGTGTCGCCGCTCCAGCAACAGAGGCCCAAACGCTCGGCACAGCCCCTCACCAGACCATCGCTGGTGAAGACCACGCTCTCGTTGCGCTTTGCAAGAAAGAGCAGGCGCAACTCCGTCTCGACCAAGCTCCTGGAAAAGCCCTCACGAAAGGTCTCGTAAAATCCCGTCTCACCCTCGGGGATGCTGGCGGAGTGCACAGTGATCGCGCCCTCGCCCACATATTCACGCAGGCAGGCATTCTCGCACACCATGGCGTGCGGCGCCCAAGCCACAATCCCACGCTCCGCCCAGTCGCCGGTTTGTCCCTCGCGGCGGAGGGTTTGGAAGGTGTGGAGATCGTGGAGGGCGAGGTTCATGGCAGGATGACGAGGGTGTTTTGAAACTCTTGGAGAGGCTTTCCCGCGAGCATGGCCGCCTTGCCTTGCGAGATGCGGTTCTCGGCCACGGCCTGCCGCAGAAGAAGCGTGAAGCGCATTGGCTCCTCCACGAAATGGCAGGCACCGGGATCGTTTTTCCGGAATCCCCGGCGGCTCCACTCGATCCAAACGCGTTGCATCGTGCCAGCCGCCATGAGCCCCAGCCCCTCGGCCCGCTTGAGCTGCGCCGCGCAGGAAACGCCGAACATTTCCTTCACCTGCTTGAGTTCCTGGAGATCCACATGCTTGCGATGGCCGCCGAAGAGGTCCAAGAAACGCCCCAAGGGTAACAACATGGCACCGGCAAAGCGGTGGCAGATCGTCTCCTGCTCCCGCTCCGGAAGGTGGGTGATGGCCGCATCCAGCAGGATGTGTCCCAGCTCGTGCATCGCGCTGAAGCGGATTCGGTCCACGGGAAAATTCCTGTTCAATGCGATCACATCGCGCTGCCCGGCCTTCCCGGCGAAGCCGTCAAACGCCTCTGGCGCATCCGCCAAATGCACCATCAGATGCCGCTCTTCCAGCAGGGCCACCACCGATTGGATCGGTGCCTCACCGAGCCGCCACTCCGCCCGCACCCGCTCGACCGCGCTCTCCACATCCGCCGGCCCACCGACTTGCACGCCCTCAAGCGGATTTTGAAACTTCTCGGTCATCCCCAACAGATCCTCCAACTCCACATACCGCTCGAAAAAATCCTCCGCCTCGCCTTTCACTCGGTTCTCGTCCTTGGCAAGCAGGCTCGACTTGCAGCGGAATTTCAGGCCGTCGAGTTTCGCCTTGAGCGGACGCCGGAAAAAATCCTCCGGCATCTCCAGCGCCATACTCAGTGCCTCCACCATGCGAAGAGTCGGCTTCATCTGCCCTTTTTCATATTTGCTAATAGCCGCCACCGAGATGCCCCCCGGCATGCGACTCTGCAAATCCCGCATCGACAAACCACGCCGCTCCCGCGCCTGCCGGAGCCGGACGCCGAAGAGATTTTCCATCGAGGACAATGTTGGTGTCGTCATAGTGAACAGAATAATTTAATTTTATTTTTTTGTCAACCATTGATTCCAATAATACCCACAGGTTGTGCAGCGCGCTGCACAGGATCACAGGATTTTGTGGTGCCCTCTGCTCAGCGATGCCCGGAAAATTGGACCCGTTACCCGCCACATCACTCCGACTTCCTCGATCCACGCCGTGTCATGGAGATCACCAGCGAGGTCGCCCGTCTTGGCGAAAGCCTCTCACGGAGCCACCAAGACACGGAGAAAAGTTCTCGACCGGAACGCCGATATCCTCTTCGGCATCAGCAACTCATAGCGATGACTTCGGGAGCTTCTTGGCGATTTTGGTGAAGAGGTCGAAGGCGGTTTCCAGCTCGTCTGCGATTTCGGTAGCGATGATGTCAGGCGCTGGGAGTGAGTCGGTGTCGGTCAGGCTCTTGTCCTTGATCCAGAAGAGGTCGAGACTGAGTTTGTCGCGCTTGAGGAGTTCTTCCCTGTCGTAGGAGCGCCAGCGGCCATCGGGGTTTTCCTCGCTCCATGTCGGCTTGCGCTTGTGCATGGCACCGGGCTGGTAGCACTCAACGAATTCGTCGAAGTCTCGCCGAGTGATGGGTGATTGCTTCTGGGTGAAGTGCTTGTTCGTCCGCAGGTCATAGACCCAGAGCTTGTCGGTCCACGGCTCGGGGCGGCCTTCCTTTTTGTCGAAGAAGAGCACATTGGCTTTAACGCCGTTGGCATACCAGATGCCGGTGGGCAGGCGCAGCAGGGTGTGGACATTGCATTTCTGGAGCAGGTTCTTGCGGACCTTCTCGCCCGCTCCGCCCTCAAAGAGCACATTATCGGGCAACACCACGGCAGCGCGTCCATTGATTTTCAGGAGCGAGAATATGTGCTGCACGAAGTTGAGTTGCTTGTTGCCGGTGGAGGTCCAGAAATCCTCGCGCACGATGACTTGGTCGTCCTTCTCGGTATCGCCTTCCTCGGTTACAAAAAGCAGGCTCTGGCTTTTGCCGAAGGGCGGATTGGCCAGAATCATCGTGTATTCCTTGCTCCACGGTGCGGCGAGGCTGTCGTGGCCGGAGTGGACGACGACCTTGTCGCCGCCGATGCCGTGCAGAGAGAGATTCATCGCGCACATGCGGCCCACTTTTGGGGAAAGCTCCATGCCCTCGACTAGCTCCTCGCGCATGGTTCGCTTTTCGTCTTTGTTCAGTTCCTTCTCGAACTTATCGAGCACGTATTGGTAGGCGGTAAAGAGGAATCCGCCCGTGCCTACGGCAGGGTCGCAGATTCGGTCCTGCGGCGCGGGCTGCATCACTTCGACCATCGAACGGATGACGGCCCGTGTGGTGAAGTATTGCCCGGCACCCTTGGTGGATTCGGAGGCGGAACGCTGGAGCAGCTCTTCATAAATCGTGCCCTTCACGTCCACCGGCAGGCTCATCCAGTCTTCCTTATCAATGAGATTGACGATGAGCTGCTTCAGCAGTGCCGGGTTGTGAATGTCGCAGCGCGCACCTTTGAATATGACGCCCAACATGCCGGGCTTGAGCGCGAGCTTTTCAATCGAGTCGCTGTATTGCTTTTCCAATGCGGCACCGTCGAGCTTGAGCAGAGGCTTCCAGCCCAGCTCCGGCGGCACAATAGGTTGCTGGTTGTAGGGCTCCTCGGTGAGCTGGTCCGCCATCTTGAGGTAGAGCAGCATCGTGAGTTGCTCCACGTATTCCACACAGCTCAATCCGGCTTGCTGCAAGACTCCGGCGTAGCTCCACGCTCGTTTGCCAATTTGGGATGCGTCTATCACTCAGCCTGTTCCTTCACATGGGTGAGTTCTAAAAGCTCGAAGCGATGTCTTTTAACTCCATCACGTGTTGAGATGGTCATCTCGCGCAAACGAGCCTGACACCGCTTGTTCGTCATTGGAAGCATGGCCTCAATCGAAGCATCATCGAGATCATCTGCGATCCGCCCCGCGATCACCTTCTGATCGTCCAGACGAAAATCGAACCTCCATGAATCAAGCGTCGCCCCGCGGAACACACCCTCCATCTCTATCTCATGTTCACTTGTCTCAGCAGCTCCGACGCGCTCAAAAGCAGCGGCCACGCGGTCAGCGGGCAGCCTGACCTTAAGCTCGCCGCTTTCGAGTCCCAGATAGGCTTTGTTGCTGGCCACAACATCCAAGAATTCCTTTAAGCGCGGGAGCACACGTGGAGAAACCCGATCCATGCTTACGGCAAAGCGTTCATCCGTTTCTCCAGCCGAGGCAATGACCTCCGTCAAACGCACCAGCACATCTGACAACTGCTCTGAGGCGATAAAATCTTCCGCCTGCGGCTGAGACAACTCCAGCCCGAACGAACCGCGAGGCAGCCCCGTCAGCATCAACCGCGCTTCAGATTCACCACGACGGGGACCGCGGGCACCTACGCGGCCATGCTTCTGAGCGGAATACTGCGTCTTCACCATCTCTAGGAATGGGGCAAGCACATCTGAGGCAAATTTGGCGTCGATTCCCCGGCTCCCATGCACCGGCGGTCCGGCAAAGAACAATACCGTGCGCGGATTTGAGGACTCAGGTGGTGCCTGCCTGAGTTCCTCACTCAGGCTTTCCCGCCGTAAACGCAGAGCCTCCGCCATGAAAGGATCGGCGGCGGATGATTCCATGAGACGATCCATTTCGAGAACTTGGGTATTGAGAAACTGGCGTTTACTGGTCATGGGTGTGCCTTTAGAAGAGCCATAGCCGCACTATCAGCTAAGGAAGTGTTTAATTCAATACGAAGCATCCCTTTCCATATGCCCTTACGGTTATGGGAAAACAATCCAGCCCAATACCGAGTCTGCTCGACCAGATTTACTCCAGAGCTGTTCAGGCTCACGGGAAAGTGGTCCAAATGAAAAGAGGCCTTGCTTACGCTCCGGTCTATGAAAGCAGGCATCTGCTTTTTCACCTTTGTTACCAGATCATTCTGGGACATCCCGGAGGGAAGCGAGAAGAACGTGATCAAGTCGAGATCGTTCGGGGGACGAGTTTCAGCTTTCTCCACATCTTCCAGAAAGCTGCCGTCCAGCCATTGAAAACCTGACGTGATTCCAAGACATGCAAGCTCCTGCCGAAAATTCAGCCATCCGCTCAGGATGGCACGGCGTTCAGGAGAAGTCGCGAAGCGCTGGCACACCTCTTCGCTGGACGCCGGAAAGGGGGAAAGCTCACCACATCGGCGCGGGTCGCCCAGATGCGGTGGCAGCACATCATTATGGTCAAAGTCCGGAATGGGCATGTTTTCGGGGTAGCAGAAATCAGGGGTGCCTGGCACTTTTATTTAAAGGCGTTTTGCTTTTCTTTGACGCCGGCTTCCGACGGGTCTGCTTTGCCATCTGCGCCTGCCGGGCGCGTTCCTCTCGCTGGGCGGCGATGCGTTTGAGCAACTCGGCGGCGGGTTCGTCGTTCGGGTCTTGCGGGACAAGCTGGCCGGTGAAGGCGTGGCGGAGGATGGATTGGCGCAACGCTTGCGCACTCTTCAGCTTCGCTTCGAGGTCGGCTTCGAGGTGCTCAATGACGGAGAGCTGGTCTTCGACGGCTTCGACGATGGCTTCCTGTTCAGGCTGTGACGGCAGAGCGACGACTCTCGGAACGATGTCGGGATTGTTAATTTGCGGCACGTTTGAACCGTCGCTCAGTTTCGCCAAATCCAGGCTCAGAAAAAACACCCACAAGTAAGCCGCCGGGACAGGCTCTGGGGAGACAACCATGATGTTTAGATCACAGGCTGCGGCATATTTTAGGCGGCGCTTCTTGTTGGTGGCGATAGCTCCACCTCTCTTTGGGAAGATGATTGAGCCTGCGGGCGACAGTTTTAGCCCAAGTGCTTTCTTCGTCTTAACACCCAATAAAATCCCGCCCACATTCATCCACGTTTCGTTGCCGGTGGTATTCATGTCACCGACGCGATACCACGCTACCTTACCGTCCTTCTCAGATTCATTCGGCATGCCTGCCGGTGTTTGCCCGCTACTTATTTGGGAAAGTTGTTCGACAGTAGCGTTGCACCAACCTTCTGGAAGGGTTGGTGAGGTCGCCGTTTCAGGCGCGGCAGGTTCTTTGTATTTTGCCTTCCAGTCCTTGGGTGGGGCTTTGCCGGCTTCTTTGAACCTCTGGAGTTGGGCTTCTTCCCAGCGGCGGCGGCGTTCGGCGAGGATTCGGGTGAGCAGGGCGGAGGCAGGCTCGATGGCCAGATGTTGGGCGCGCCACTCGGCGGTCAACGCGCCTTCCACCGCTGCCTTGAGAACCGCAGCCCGGTAGTGCTTCAGCTTCGCCTGCACCCGCTCCAATGCCGCCACGCCCGCATCGAGGTCGGAGGTCAGTTCCTCGACCGTGTCCATGATACGCCGTTGCTCATTGAGAGGAGCGACGGGCACGGGCAGCGGGCGAAAGCGGTCATGTGTGAGATTCAGGCCGCTGTCACTACCACCGGTCTTTATCTTGTCGATGGCACGAGTTGCTGTGGACGTGAGCAGAAACGCTTCGAGATACCGCGCATCCATATGGTCGGGCGAAACGCGAAAGCGATACATTTTACCGGACATCATCAGGCGCGGGCGTGTGTGGCGCACCATGCAGGCAACTCCGCAGCGAACTCGGGGCCCAGCACAGGTGATGAGAATGTCGCCGGTCTTGACCTCTGTCTGTGGGCGCGGTGCTAGATGTTTTGGAAGGTGTTTGTTGTGTTCGGGCAGGAACGCACCGGCTTGAATGGCTGTCGTCTTAAGCACGCCCCAATCCTCGTCAGTGGGAGCAGGCGTCTTTTCGCAAAGAGGACTCCAGCCTTGATGAAGAGTGCGCCCGTCCTCCAGCGGCCAGAAGAGGTCCTCGATGGGAGCTATTACCCAGCCCGGTGGCAGTTGTTGTCCGTTCGCCTCACTCATGCCGCCAGTCTTTCATTCAGTTCCGCGAGCAGCGGCTTGAGTTTGTCGCCGAAGAGGGCATGCGCCTTGCCGAGGCTGCCGTGCTGGCCGAACCAGCCGTCTTGGAAGTCGTCGGTTTCGATAGCGAGGCTGGTGGCAATGTGTTCGGCCATACGGTCGAGCCATTCGAGTTGTTCGTCGGTGAAGACGATGCCTGCCTCTGCCCGTTCACGTTTCCAGCGCACATAGTTCGACAGGACATCGGAACCATAGGGCTGAAGAGGATAATCCGGAGCGATGGCGTGCCGCACGAGAGAGACCAAGTCGGCGAGTTGCTCACCGGGACGCCTGTCGAGCGAGGGCGGTTCTTCGGCGGCCATTGAGGTCTCAACAATTTGAAAAGCGCGCCAGAGCTGCGTGGGCGAGGCCGCGAGCGGCGGGATGGAGAGGGCGTCTTTCAACTGGCGAAGGTCTTTGAGGGAGAGTTTCAGCGGCTTGGTGCCGGCGTAGAGGATTTGCAGGGCGGTGAGCTGGTCTTTGTTCGCCGCAATCCAGGCACGGAAGTCTTTCACCTTGGCCTGTGCCTTGTCCACGGCAGCGGCGTCGAAGCCGGCATAGAGCACATCGTCGATGGAGTGGCGATCAATGGTCTGCTCGTTCTGTGCTCGGATTTCGAGGATGCGCCGCCGGAAGGCGGCCTTGAGAAAGGGAGTAACGGCCTGCTGCGCGAGCTGCTCTGCGGCGTTCTGAATTTGCTCGGGCGTCGGCTCGCCGGCAACGCCGGGTAGCAGCTTCGCAGCGGCAATTTGCGCATCGGGGTCGCAGGCTTGCATGAGGTCGCCCGCGAGATCAGAGAAGGTTTTGCCTCCGGCGAGTTCCTGCAGCTCGGTGAGCTGTGCGGGGCTGAACTCGCGTTGCAGGCGGGCGAGGCGTCCGGACAGCGTGGTGAGGGCGTCGGGGTCAGTGCCGCCCTGGGCGACATACTCGAGCAACTCGGGCAGCGTGGCGGAGGGCTTGCGGTTGAGCGTGTGGGAATCGGTCTTGTCCTGTTCGCAGACGCCCACGGCATCCACGATGATGAAGCGTTCCTTCGCCTTGGCGCTGGGCGTGACAACCTGGAGCTTGTCCGGCGAGATGACGCGGACGCCGCGCCCTTTCATCTGCTCGAAGAATCCGGCGGACCTCACATTGCGCAGAAAAAAGACGCACTCGATGGGCTTCACATCGGTGCCTGTGGAAATCATGTCCACGGTGACGGCGATGCGTGGGTAGTAACTATTGCGGAAGTTGGCGAGAATCTCGTCGGGCGAAAGGCTGGATGTCTTCACCCATTCGGTTTTCTTCTCCGGGGTTCCGTCGGGTTTCAGGACCGGGTGGCCTTTCTCGTCGAAGACATCCTTTTCCACGCGGGTGAATCCGGTGCGGTAGGTGATTTTTTCGCAGAACTCGTTCTTCTCGGTGAACTCGTCGCGCACCATGCGGACGATGTCGTCGGCGTGGGAGTCGTCCTTTGCGAAGATGAGGGTCTTGGGGACTTCCTTGCGGTCGGGGAAGGCGTCGGGAATGACCTTGTCGCGAAACTGGCGGATGACGGTGCGGAGCTGACTCTCGGAGACGACATCGCGGTCGAGTTCGTTGGCTGTGTAGGTGAGATCCTGGTTGAGTTTTTCCAGACGCTCGGCGCGGGTGAGCTTGTGGCGCTTGTCCACATAGACGCCGGAGTCGTCAGCGACGATGGTAGATCCGCCCTCAGTGATGCGCGTCCGGATGCGGTAAACGTCGAAGTCCACATTGACGCCATCAGTAACAGCCTCGTTGTGGCCGTATTGCATAACGAGGTTTTGATTGAAGAAGCCAATGGTCTTCCCAGCGGGCGTGGCAGTGAGGCCGACGAGGAAAGAATCGAAGTAAAGAATCACCTGCGCCCACAGCTCGTAGATGGAGCGGTGGCACTCGTCCACGATGACAAAGTCGAAGAACTCCGGTGGGATGCCTGCGTTGTAAACCACATCGGGCGGTTCGCCCTTCCACGGTTTGGCGGAATCGAAGCCAGAGCCTTCCTCGTTTTCCGGGTCAAACTCAGTCTCGCCTTTCAGCATAGAGTAGAGGCGCTGAATGGTGGTGATGACGACTTTGGCTGCGGGGTTGATGGAATTGCCCTTGAGGCGCTGGACGGTGTAAAGAGCAGGGAACTTACGTATGTCATCCGGAGGAGTGAAATTAGCGAACTCGTCCTCTGTCTGCTTGCCGAGGTTGCCTCGGTCCACAAGAAAGAGGATGCGCTTGGCTCCGCCGAACTTGAGCAAGCGGTAGGCGATGTTGACGGCAGTGAAGGTCTTGCCCGAGCCAGTTGCCATCTGGATGAGAGCGCGCAAGTCGGCATCGGCGAGGGATTCTTCGAGGTTGCCGATGGCCTTGCCTTGGACTTTCCAGAGGCCAGATTCGTCGAGCGACGGAAGTGTTTTTAGCCGGGCCCGGAGTTGCTCTGGTTGGTCGAGCCATTCGGCGAGCGTCTCAGGGCGCGGGAAGCTGAAGACCTTTCGACTGCGCGGCTTGGGATCCAGGCCGTTGGTGAAGAAGGTAACGGCACCATTCGACTCAAAGAGGAACGGCAGTGGGCGGTGGTGCGCGTTGAGCTTTTCTGGAAGGCCAGCGGCATATTTGGCGGACTGCGCTTCGACACCGGTGAGCGTGCCTTCTGCTTTCGCTTCAATCGCTCCCAAGGATTTGCGGTCAAGATAGAGAAGATAATCAGTAAATCCGAAACCGGATTTCATTGGGAACTCGCGCACGGCAATGCCTCTGCCTGCGGTCAAATCAAGATCGTCCCTGTCCTGAACGAGCCAACCGGAGGCGATGAGCTTCGCATCAATTTCACGGCGTGCTTTTTGTTCGGGTGTTTCAGGCATGGCGGTCAGTTGTTTCCAAAAATGAGGAGACCAACGATGTTGTTCTTAGCTGTGCTCACGACCTGCGGAGTGAAAAGGGTCAGCGGCCGATGGCGATAGCGGCGGGTATGCCTGCCAGGAGGACGAAACAACCAGCGCCAGATGTGCGATAGCCAACGCCGTCCCGGGGATACTGAAGCTGGAACCAGGCGGCTGGGCGGCAGCTCGGTAGCCTGCTTGAAGAGCAGCCCAACGGGCGAGACCCGCTGGGAGCGGGCGAGGCAATATTTGCGACCTTGCGGCGTTGTGCCAACGCGGAGTCCGCTACCACAGACAGAAAAGCCCAATCCAGACTTGCTCAGGTTCACCCAGAACAGTCCAAGATTAACGCATTTGCGGTAGGTGAAGCCCATCAGAATTGGAAAAAAGTGGTGTGGGTAGAAAAAATGCGCATAGGCGCTATTTCGCATTTTTTGGAGGCTGTTGGCAATTTGAAATCCTCGAGATTGAATGGGAATCTGAAAATCAAAGCGCTCGATCATTTTTGAAGGCCGTTCAGTCACATCGCGATGGCAAACAAATTCCTTGAACATGAATTCGACTTTCCAGAAGCCAAAAACAATTTGTTTGAGACGAAAAACAACTTCTCCGAGGCCAAAAACAATTTCTCTGAGACGAAAAACAACTGCTCCGAAGGCAAAAACATTTTCTCCAAGAGCAAAAAGTTTTTCTCCAAGCGCAAATAAACTCTCTCCGGATGGGTTTATTCTTGTAAGCGACACTGAAAATTTTGCCCTTCAGTTCTGGAGAAAGGCAACTTGGCGTCGCTGAGACTCGCTCTTTACTTCGCGAATGTCAGGAAATCAAAAACGGAATCCGCGAAGCGCGGCAGGCCTTCGTGGCCGAAATCCTCGTAGATGAATGGAGTTTTCTTGGATTGGATGTTGTTGAAGACGGCGAATTGCGTGGATGGCGGGCAGATGGCGTCCTGAAGGGTGAGTGCCATGATGACTTCCGCTCCGATGCGCGGGGCTAGGTGGTGGACATCGATGTATCCGAGGGTTTCGAAAATCTTTTTGCGTTCTTTGGAAAGAGGGTCGAAATGCCTCATGTAGGTTTTCAACTCGGCATAGGCGTCTTTGCACAAATCCATGTCCCAGACGCGGCGGTAGTCGGAGAGGAAGGGGTAAAGCGAGACGCAGCGTTTGATGCGGGGTTCTAAAGCCGCGCAAGCGATGGAGAGGGCTCCACCTTGGGAACCGCCATTTGTTGCAAGGCAGTTTGCATCTACCTCGTCAAAGGATGCGACGACGCGGGCAAGTTGGACGGTGTCGAGAAAGATGCTGCGGAAGAGAAGTTTTTCAGGTCCATCGGAGAGGCCTCGAATGATGTGCCCGTGGTGGGTGTTGCCGGTTGTTCCCCCTGGATCTTGGCTTCGCCCGCCTTGGCCTCGGCAGTCCATGGCTGCGACTGCTACGCCCTCGCCGGAGAAGCGGAGTTTGTCGGCCCATTCGCCGCTGTTGCCGGTGTAGCCGTGGAATTCCAGAATTGCTGGATGTGGAGCGGCGGCGTTCTTCGGGCAGGCATATTTCGCGTAGATACGCGCTCCTCCAACGCTGGTGAATGTGAGGTCAAAAATCTCGCTGTTGCGGGATTGGAGGGCATCGGAGCGTTTCAGCTCGGGCTTGGGATCGATGAAATCCAACTCTGCAAGAGCCCGCGTCCAGTAGTCATCAAAATCGACGGGGCGTGGGTTCGTGCCTGTGTAGGTTTGGAGTTGAGCGAGTGGGTAGTCGAGGCAGGGCATGGGTTTTTTTAGACCAGATTTGGTGACAGGATGACAGGATTTTCAGGATGAACAGAAGTGCGGTTGGATTAACTGCAATCGAGGAAGTAAAAAATCGCCCAAATAATTATACTTGTCTCCGCGTTCTCCGTGTTCTCCGTGTTCTCTGTGGTTAATTCCTATACTTTGATTAGCGAGCAAGCCATTCGACTCCGCCGTTTTGAAAGAGTGCGGCGCGCAGGTGCACTTTGCCATCCTGGATGATTGCGCGTGCTCCGAGGGGTAGGCTGCATCCGCCGCCGAGGTTCTTTAAGAAGTCCCGCTCGGCATTGACGCAGCGGGCGGTGTCTTCGTGGTGGATGGCTGCAAGAATGCGGAGCGTTTCGGCATCATCCTCCAGGCACTCGATGCCGATGGCGCCTTGGCCGGGAGCGGGGAGCATTTCCTCGATCACAGTCACGCGGATTCCTTCTGGGATGAGGTCTTGCCCGAGGCGATTGATGGCCGCCTTCGCCAGAATGAGCCCGTTCAGGGTATCGCTCTCAAGGAGCTTGCGGAGGCGAGTTCCCATGTTGCCTCGGATTTCCGCTGTCTGGAGATCGGGGCGCAGAAGGAGGAGTTGGTTTTTGCGGCGCAGGCTGGATGTGGCGACGATGCCCCCCTGCGGCAAACCCTGCCAACCGCCATCGTATTTGGAGGCCAGGCAATCGGAGTCGTCCTCGCGCTCAAGGATGGCCCCCACGGCGAGTTTCGGCGGGAGTTCGGTGGGGAGGTCTTTCAGACTGTGGACAGCGGCGTGAATTTCGCCCCGGAGCAAGGCCTCCTCGAGTTCCTTGGTGAAAAGTCCCTTCTCCAGCGAACCGGGGGCGCTCAGGCTGACATCGAGGCGCTTGTCGCCTGTGGTCTTGATGATGCGTTCCTCAATTTCCAAGCCGGGATGTGCTTTTCGAAGGCGAGATGCCGTTTCGCGTGTTTGAACGAGAGCAAGCTCGCTCCCTCGGGTGCCGAGAATGATTTTTTTCACCGGGATGGAGTAGGGTGGTTGCGCATCCAGTGCATGAAATCGGCGACATGGGTGTCGATGAGCGCCTCGCAGCGCACAATCTCGGCCTGGCGGATGTTTAGCGATTGGCGGGCGATTTCTTCGATGGAATCGATGTCGTAGAGATAGACATTCTCGAGTTCGTTCACCGAGGCGTCCACATCGCGTGGCACGGCCAGATCGATAATAAAAAGTGGACGCTCACTGTGGCGGCGCATGATGGATTCCAGCTTCTCGCGGGTCACAATAGGGTGGGGGGCGGCCGTCGAGCAAATGAGGATGTCCACCTCGTCGAAGGCCGTGTGCCAGTGGTCGAAATGAACGGCCAGACCGCCGATCTGATCCGCCAGCGCAGCGGCGCGGTCGAATGTGCGGTTTGCCACAATGACCGTTCGAACTCCCCGGGAAACGAGGCTGCGGGCGACTCGTTCGCTCGTGTCGCCGGCTCCGAGGATCATGACCTTGCGTCCACCGAGATCGCCGAAAATTTTCCCTGCGAGATCGACAGCGACGGATCCCACGGAGGTCGCACCGCGCGTGATGCTCGTCTCGGTGCGAACCTGTTTCGCCACGCGGAAGGCATGCTGGAAAAGTTTGTTGAGGTGCGTGTTGGTCGCGCCGTGCTCGGCAGCTGCACTGTAGGCCTGCTTGAGCTGGCCGAGGATTTCCGTTTCGCCCACAACCATGGAATCTAAGCCGCTGGCTACTCGAAAGAGATGCTTCACGCTCGGGAGTGAATCCTCTGTGTAGAAAGGGGCCTCCAACCCGCTGGTGCGGGATTTTAAAAATCGCCGTATGGCATCCATGACCGGCGTCGGAGTGACGCTCGACGCGTAGAGTTCAACGCGGTTGCAGGTCGAGACAACGACAGCGCCTGAGAGCCCTTCGATGGCTCGCAAATGATTCAGGGTTTCCTGCAATTCATGGTTGCCGATGGCAAACTTCTCGCGGATCTCCAAAGCCGCGTCCCGATGGTTGATGCCAGCGCAGAGAATCGTCATTTCGGTGCGGAGAGGTATTGGATCGCCGGAAGGGTGAGGAGGATGAATCCCAATGCCGCTACGGAGAGTGTGGCCGTGCGGCGCGGGGCCAGCGTGTGGACCTGACGCAGCACGACCATGAGGGCGTAGGCGAACCAGATTGTGGCAGAGGTCCAGAATTTGATGGTGTTCACCTGCATGCCACTCACGAATCCCGCCGCAAAGGCGATAGTCAGGAGGCCAAGTCCAAGCCAGATGAGACGCGTGTTCGCAATGCCCAGATCCGTGATGGGAGGCAGATTGTAGAGCAGAGTGCCGCCTTTGCGTTTCTTCAGTTGCCGATCCTGAATGAGATACATCATGCCTGCGAGACCGGCTAAGGCGAAGGCTCCGTAGGCAATCAAGGACAGTGAGGCGTGAAATTCAATCCAAGGATCCCGTAACGCGCGAATGCTCGGAGAGCGGTCCAGCGGGGCAAACTCGGCGGTGAGGAGGAGAAGCAAAACCAAAGGCGTCGTGAAAGCTCCCAAGAGCGACAACCGATAGGCCGAGCCAACCAGCAGGTAGATGAGAGTCGTGGACCAAGCCATGAAGATCACCACATCGAAAAGCGAATTGATCGGGCAGGAACGCAGCACCTGACCGCGCAGCCAGAGGTCGGTGGACAGCAAAACAAACGCCGCGACGAGGGCCGCAAGATTGGTGCGCCCGGGACGAAGCCGCCCGGAGCCCAAACGAAAGAGCGTATAGCCGAAGCTGCAGAGCAGGATGAGAGTCGAAGCGATCAGCAAAAAATTTTGCATCGAAGTAGGCTCGACTATGACTTCCCCCCTTCAGGCTTTCAATCGCGGGATTTCGGAACTTCAAAAAAAGCCCATTGCGCACGCGAGAGGTATTTTCAAGTCGGATGAAACCTGTTTTTATGATGCTCCCGTGTCTCCCGTAGTTGCGACTCTTTCATATCATAAAATCGGCAATCCCCCCTCTGATGGATGGCTGACCTGGAATTACATCAGCACCGAGGAGTTCTCCACACAGCTTGAGTGGTTTCAAAGCAGGGGGTGGGATTTTCTCTCGGCTCCGGAGCTTTTGAATGCCTTGAAGGGGAAGGCTGCTCTTTCGGCCAAGAGCATTCTGATCACTTTCGATGACGCCTACGAATCGCTTCTGGAAAACGCTGTCCCTGTTCTCAAGGGTTTCTCGGCTCCGGCAGTTGTCTTTGCTCCAACGCAATTCATCGGTGAGACAAACCTCTTCGATCATGGAGTGGAGCCACTCGAGCGCATCGCAGATTGGAAAACACTTGGGGCCTTGGAGGATTCGGGTGTTTCCGTGGAGTCCCACGGCTACTCGCATCGCGGTTTTTCCGCGTTGAGCCAAGATGAGATCGAGCAGGAACTCGACTTTTCAAGACAGGCCATTCGCAAAAATCTGGGCAAGGATTCGCGCATGTTTGCCTTTCCCTACGGAGACTGTGGAAATGATCAGACGGCTGTGCATTCCGCCATAAGCCGTGCCGGTTACGATGTGGCGTTTCTCTATGGGGGCGGAATTTTTGAGCCCGGCCAGACTCCTGCACCGCTTTTTCTCCCGAGATTGGCCATGGGACCAGGTGTTGACTTGGATGCCATGCTCCTCGAGACGTCCGGCAGTTGACGGTCTTAGTCGGGGAGATTCACGCAGGCCGTGGCAAGAGCAGCCATGCCTTCGCCACGGCCGAGAAATCCCATCGACTCGTTTGTGGTGGCTTTGATGCCAACTCGTGCCGGACTGAGCCCCAACGCAGCGCCGACTCGGTTTTTCATTTCTGCGAGGTGAGGCGCAATGCGGGGCTCCTCGGCAATGAGTGTGGCGTCGATATTGTGAAGGCGTATGGATTTTTCGTCCAAAACAGAGCGCACACGGCGAAGGATTTCCAAGCTGCTTATTCCGCGAATCGTCGGATCGGTATTCGGAAATAGGTGACCTATGTCAGGTTCTCCGGCCGCGCCAAGAACGGCATCGGCAATCGCATGGCACAGCACATCCGCGTCCGAGTGACCATCGAGCCCAAGCGGGTGGGGGATTTCAACCCCACCAAGAACCAGAGGCCTGTCGGCGACCAGGCGGTGAACATCATAGCCGATGCCTGTGGCAATCATTCGAGCGGGAGGGTTACTTTGCCGCTGGTGGCAACGATGGAGTATTTTTCGGGCTGGGACTCGTGGGGTTTCAACTCCACCTTGCCGCCTGCCTGCTCCACGAGAAGAAGCCCTGCGGCCACATCCCAGAGGCTGATCATGCCTTCGATGTAGGCATCCAGACGACCACAGGCGACATAGGCGATGTCGAGTGAGGCGCTGCCCATCATCCGACATTTCTTCACGCTACGGAGCATTTTTTCAAAGAGCGGGATTCCCCGGTTGATGGTATTGATGGATTTTGAAACGCCCACGGAGACCGTGCACTCGGCAATATCAGTGCGGGAACTGACAGAGATCGGTTGGCCGTTCAGCAAGGCGGGATGGCCTTCTTTGACAGACCACATTTCGTCACGCATGGGGTCGTAGATGACTCCGACGATGATTTTTCCCGCGCGCCGGAGGGCGATACTTACGGCAAAATGCGGGATCGAGTAGAAGAAATTCACCGTCCCGTCGATGGGGTCGATGATCCACTGGTGTTCGCTCGATTGGTCGCCTGTGAGTCCTTCCTCCCCATAAATCGCATGGCCGGGATGGCGGTCGAGAATGATGGATTCGATGAGGGCCTGCGTGCGCTTGTCGAGTTCCAGCTTGATGTCGTGAGCGAGGTTTTCATCGACGGTGAGTGGTCGTCCAAAATTGGCGCGGAGGAATCCGCCTGCGGCTTGGGCTGCGTCCAGGGCGGCTTGCAAAAAGGTATCGGTTGTCATCTACTTTCAATTTCGGTTCCAGAGGCTGAGGGCGGCAAGATATTTCACATTCTTGATCTCAAACTCGGGGGCACCTAAGCTGCCTGCAAATGCCTAGCTTTTCCAACAATCTCAGGAGGTGCTCGTGCTGCTGACTCAGCAACAGGTTTCGCTTTTGATCGAGGATTTGGACTACATCATCCCTCGCACCCGTTGCAATACGATGCCCCTCACCAAAAGCCATATTACAAGGGATGTTTGGCGCGATGGGGACATTCTCCTTGATCTTGTGGATGGCATGCCAGATTCGGACGCCCGCTACCTCAGCGTGCCGTTGGAAAAACTTCGTGGTCTCATCGCCCAGCGCCAGCGGGGCGTTCAGGGGAGTTCTCCGGAGAATGAGGCGGACTGCATGCCGTCCCTGTTCGGATAATAAAACGCTCTGGGACTATCCCCGCTGTATCAAAAACAATGCCCTCCTCCTCGAGCAGGCGCTGTTTGTTTGACTGCCCTTGCACACTGCTGTTTCCAAAAAATCCGCCGAGCGAACCGTCATTCCTCACGACCCTGTGACACGGCACCGTCGGTGCAAAGGGATTATTCCGCAAAGCCTGGCCAATCGCCTGCGAGGAATGGCACCCCACGAGCTTGGCGATGGAACCATAGGTCGTGACAAACCCAGCGGGAATGCCCTGAAGCGCCGCAAACACCCTCTCTTGAAATGCCGTAGTGCGTTTTGCGGATTGCGTCGGATTTTTCATGGTTTAGTTTTCGCCCGATATGAAAACCAAACCGCTCTCCTTGCTGTGGCGCAACTTTGTTTTTGCCAGCCTTGCCGCGTGTGTCGTGACATCCGCCACAGCGCAGACTGACTCCACTCCTACCGGCCCATACACCCTCCCGCCGCTTCCCTACGCTTACGAAGCCCTGCAACCGCACATCGATGCCGAAACGATGCGGATTCACCATAACAAGCACCACCAGACCTACATCACCAATGCCAACAAGCTTCTCGCGGACCAACCCGAACTCGCCAAACTCTCGCCCGAGGAACTCCTCGCAAATCTCGACAAGGCCCCTGAAGCCATCCGCGTCGGGCTTCGTAACAATGTCGGGGGACACCTCAATCACAGTCAGTTTTGGCTCATGATGTCGCCTGATGGCGGTGGTGAGCCGACAGGCGAACTTGCCGAGGCGATCAAAAAAGACTTCGGATCATTCGAGACCTTCAAAAAAGAATTCAACGATGCCGCTCTCAAGCGCTTCGGTAGCGGTTGGGCCTGGCTCGTGGAAAAGGATGGGAAACTTTCCATCATTTCCACCCCCAACCAAGACCCTCCACTCTTGGAAGGTAAAACAGCCCTGCTCGGAATCGATGTCTGGGAACACGCCTACTATTTGAAATACCAGAACCGCCGTGCCGACTACATCACCGGTTGGTGGAATGTCGTGAACTGGCCTTATGTGGCAAAACTTCACGAAGTAGCAGATTAAGAAACCCCAAACCCGTTGGCTGAACCAATCTCCATCCAAACGGCAAGCGTCGCTGTGGATAGTCCGTATCACCGCGTGGCGCGGAAGTTTTTATCCGACAGATTGGCTGTGGTTGCCTTGGTTTTTATCACCGGCTTTTTTGCAATCGCCATCGCAGCAGGCGCTCTGAAGGCGCTCGGGCTACCGATGCCAATGGACCCCAATGCCACAAATCTTGAGGCCAAGTTGCTCCCACCGAGTGCCACGAACTGGCTTGGCACTGATAATCTGGGAAGGGATGTCCTCTCCCGCATGGTGGCTGGGTCGACAATTTCCCTGACTGTCGGATTTGTGGCCATGGCGGTCTCTCTAGGAATAGGCATATTTGTTGGCGCTGTGAGCGGGTATTTTGGAGGCTGGATCGATAATTTGCTCATGCGCATTGTCGATGCTCTGCTCTGCTTTCCGTCGTTTTTCCTGATCCTTACGGCCATCGCCATTCTTGGGCCTAATATCTGGATTATCATCGCCGTGATCGGCCTCGTGAGCTGGACCGGCACGGCCAGACTCGTGCGGGCGGAGTTTCTCACGCTGCGCGAAAGCGAGTATGTCCGCGCCGCGCGTTCGATGGGGCAGAGCGGATGGAATATTATTTTTCGACACATCATGCCGAATGCTGCCGCACCGATTTTTGTCACCGCCATTGTCAGCATTCCAGACGCCATCCTCGTGGAATCCGGCCTCAGCTTTCTCAGCTTCGGCGTGCCCCCGCCGCAGGCGACTTGGGGAAACATCATTGCCGATGGAAAAACCTACATCCTCGATGCATGGTGGCTCATCGTTTTCCCCGGCCTCGCCATCTTCACGGCATCTCTTGCCTTTTACATCGTCGGCGACGCCCTTCGCCGCGCCTCGGAAACCCGCCCGCAATGAAATCACCCCTTCTCGAAGTCGATAATCTCTCGATCCAATTCCAAACCGAAAATGGCGTGGTTGAAGCCGTCAAGAAAGTGAGCCTTTCCATTCCCCACGGCGGTTCGTTGGCAATCGTCGGTGAGAGCGGCAGTGGAAAGAGCGTCACCGCGCTGTCTCTCGCAAGACTCCTGCCCACGCCGCCAGCACGCTTCGCAGGCGGCGCGATCCGTTTCGATGGTCAGGATGTTTTAACCATGTCGCAGGCCGAGCTCCGCAAAGTCCGGGGTGGGGGAATTGCTTATGTTTTTCAAGAGCCCGCGACCTCGCTCAACCCCGTTTACACCATTCACAGCCAGATTGCCGAAGGCATCCGCCTTCACCGTCCGGAAGTTTCTGATGTCGATGCAGAGGTCGTCAAATGGCTCGCAACCGTGGGAATTGTGGACCCTGAAAAGCGCATGCGGGACTATCCGCACCAACTCAGCGGCGGCATGCAACAGCGCGCCATGATTGCCATGGCTCTGAGTTGCCGGCCAAAACTCCTCATCGCAGATGAGCCGACCACAGCGCTGGATGTGACGATCCAAGCTCAAATCCTAGCCGAGTTGCGCCGGTTGCGAGCGGAGTTTGGAATGGCACTCATCCTCATTACTCATAATTTTGGAATCATTCGCGGGCTTTGCGACCGTGTCGCTGTCATGTTCCGAGGCGAAATTGTGGAGTCGGGAGAAACCGAATCCGTCCTCCAAAATCCTACCCATCCCTACACCAAAGCCCTCATTGCCTGTGTGCCTCGGTTGGGCTCGAAGCAAAAACGGCTTCGCACGATCGACTATAACTGGGAGTCTGCAGCCCAATGAAAATCGAACGCGTCAAATACATCATCTGGGCCAAGAACACACCACGAGCCGTTGCTTTCTACACGGATGTCTTCGGCGGCAAGGTGACTCGCCAAAACGAACACATCGCCGAACTCGACATCTGTGGCGCCACATTGGCTATCCACAGCGGCGGCGAGGATGAGACGACTTGGACCGGGCTAAGTTTTCAGGTTGAGGATGTCATCGCAGGTGCCGCCGAAGTCGTGGCTGCAGGCGGACTCCTCCGCCACGAACCTATGTCCGACAACCCCGGCGAACCACTGCATCTCGCCATGTGCGCCGACCCCGAGGGCAACCAGATCATGCTCTTCCGCAAGCGCTGAGAAAGAGGGTTTTCGAATGTCCACAGTCGCCCAACGAGCTGCCCGTGGCCGCTCCATCTTGCTCGCTGGTGTGTTCATTAATCTCCTGCTCGCTGTGGTGAAAATGTCTGCAGGTTGGCTGGGGCACTCGGATGCCTTGGTTGCCGATGGACTCGAGTCCACGCTGGATGTTCTGAGCTCGGCACTCATCTGGCTCGCCTTGAAGTATGCGGAGCGTCCGCCGGATTCGGAGCATCCCTATGGCCATGGGAAAATGGAATCCCTCGCCGGTGTTGGCGGAGCGCTGATCCTCTTGGCCGCTGGCGCCATGGTAGCACTGAACAGTCTCCGGGAAATTTTTTACGGCGCGCCTGACCGCCCGGCGCCCGCTGTCTTTACTTTGGGTATTCTGGTTTTTGTCGTCATCGTGAAGGAGGTGCTCTTTCGAATCACACAAGCCCGCAATCGTGAGGTTGAAAGCCGCGCTCTGGAATCCGACGCATGGCATCACAGGTCCGACGCCTCACTTCGCTTGCCGCCGCAGTAGGCATCCTCATAGCCTTGATTGGAGGGCCGCGTTGGGTGAGTGCAGACGATTGGGCTGCGCTTTTTTCCTGCGGCATTATCGCTCTCAATGGCCTTCGCATGCTGCGGGGATCCCTCGGCGAATTGCTCGATGAACAGGCTCCTGACGAAACGATTCAAAAAATCATGAACTGTGCGCAGGCCGTCCCTGGAGTTAAAAATGTGGAAAAATGCCGCGTTCGCAAAAGCGGACTGACACTCCTCGCGGATCTCCATGTGCGCGTGCGCGGCGATATGACGGTCTCCGCAGGCCACCGCATATCCCATCTGGTTAAAGATGCTCTCATGGAAGGCGGATATCATCTCAGTGATGTCACAGTTCACATTGAACCAGCAGAGGAACCTGTAATCGCCGGTGCGTAACCACAAAGTCCCCGCTTGCAACGGGGAAAAACCCGCGTTTATTTGACCAGTAATGGTTCCCAACACACAGGCCTTGATCAGGCTCCTCCGCGACGACGATCCCGAAACTGTGCGGCTTGTGAAACAACAGCTCTTCTCCATGGCGGAGGACAACCCCCGTTGTCTCGACAGCCTCTCCCTCGCGGATGATGAGCAGGTTTCCCGTCACGCCCGCGACATCATCAACGACATCCAAGGTCAAAATGCCGCGCGGGATTTCGAGCTGCTTTGCCATCTGGGCGGCGAAAATTTTTCCATCGAGCAAGCCGCTTGGACACTGGCACGGGCCGTCGAACCGGAAAAGTGCACCTCACCCTTCGAAGAACAAATCAATGAATGGGGCCGCGAGTTTCTTTCCCGCATTCCGGATGCCTCAAACAGCGACGAGCGGGTGCTTTTGCTCACAGAATTTCTCTCCGACGAACTCGGCTTTCGCGGCAATTCCTCCTGCTACTACTGCGAAGAAAATTCTCTCCTTCCGCATGTGGTCTCCTCCCGCGTTGGAATCCCGATCAGCTTGGCTCTCGTTTACATGATGGTCGGCTCACGCGCCGGCATGCGCATCGAGGGCATCAACCTCCCAGGTCACTTCATCGCCCGTCACTCGGGTGTTTTTTTCGATCCCTTTCACGCCGGGCGCATCCTCACAATGCCCGATGTGAAGCAGCTGCTCGTCAGGCAAAATATCGAATTCAAAGAATCCCACCTGAATCCGGCCAGCCCGCGTCAGTTCCTCCTCCGCATGCTCGCCAACCTTCTTTATGTCTACGATCTCGATGAGGAGGATGAAAAAAGAGATCGCGTCAAAGGGTGGGTGGATACCATTTCCTTCTGTGCTGTCGCGGGATGACTGTCGAACTCATCAACAGCGGCACAGAGCTTCTGCTCGGTGAAGTCGTCAACACGCATGCCGCTTGGATTGCCAAGCAGGTTTTCCCTTTCGGTCTGCGCATTGCCCGCCAAACAACCGTCCCAGATGGGCCTGCTATCAGAGACGCCGTGTGCGAAACTTTTGACCGCGCAGACATTGTTTTTGTGACGGGAGGTCTTGGCCCAACGACGGATGACATCACGCGCGAAGCCATAGCCGAGATTCTTGGTCTTAAGCTTGTGCCCAACGAAACCATTCGTTCCGCCATCGAAGCCCGGCTGGCGGCGAGGGGATACAAACTTCTCGAGCGCATGCTGCGCCAAACCATGGTTCCCGAGGGCGCAATCGTGCTTCCCAATAAGAACGGCACCGCTCCTGGCCTATACATTCCCAGCTTGTCCACGCCGTCGTCCGCATCACCGCATTTCTTCCTCCTGCCGGGTCCGCCGCGTGAATTGAAGCCGATGTTTGAAGAATCCGTTATGCCCGTCCTCTGCGGCTTACTGGGCGACCTCCCTGAAAAGGAATGCCGCATCTACCGCGTGGTTGGCCTCGGAGAAAGCGCCGTGGAGGAAATGATCGGTCTCGAGCTTTCCCAAAATAAAGACCTCGAAGTCGGCTACTGTGCCCGCCCGAACGAAGTCGATTTCCGCCTCATTGGCTCCAAGCAACTGCTCGACACCCTCGAGCCGCTCATTCTCCAAACGCTCGGAAAAAACCTCGTTTCTGCAAAAGGCGAGGGGATCGAAGAGTGGATCACCCACCGCCTTGTCACCATGGGCCTCACCATCTCGACGGCCGAATCCTGCACAGGCGGGCTTCTCGCGAACAGGCTCACGAATGTCCCCGGCTCCTCCAAAGTTTTTCATCGCGGATTCGTGACCTACTCGAATGAATCCAAAAGCGACCTGCTCGGCATAAGCCAAGCACTCCTTTCCGAGCACGGCGCCGTAAGCGAACCAGTGGCCCGTGCTATGGCAGAGGGGGCTTTACTCAATGCTAATTCCGATTTCAGCCTGGCCCTCACTGGCGTCGCCGGACCTGACGGCGGCACGCCCGAAAAGCCAGTCGGCACGGTTTTCATCGCCATGGCGCAGGTTGGTAAACCCACGCATTGCCAAAAATTCTCGTTCCCGGTGGACCGCGCGACCTTCAAGCAGCTCGCCACACAAGGCGCCTTGGACATGCTTCGCCGAGCCCTTTTGGAATAAAATTTTGCCAACTCAACTGGATTTCGTGATTGCCAGAAATCCACATTTCTCTACTTTCTCAACCAGTAGCCGGCGTGGCGGAATTGGCAGACGCGCGCGACTCAAAATCGCGTTCCGCAAGGAGTGTCGGTTCGATCCCGACCGCCGGTAGTTTTCCCTTTCAATAACCCCGCTTCATAAATGAATAAAAAGGGGCTCTGTAGTTTTGGAAACTTGCGCCCCAACTCGGAGACGGACAGATTGATTTTGTGAACTATCCATTCGACATAGAGAAGTCTGCACAGTGCGCGCACTTTTTTGCGAATCGAGCAGGCGGGGAGATAGAGATTCTCAAGCTGGTCAAACTGATCTATCTGGCAGATCGGAGGTCTTTCGAGATGCGTCAGGTTCCAATCGTTGGCGGTCACTACTACTCATTGAAACACGGTCCGGTCACCAGCGAGGTGCTGGAATTAATCAATGACGGAACGCCTCAAGGGGAAAGCCCATGGGAAAAATTGATTTCAGATCGCGCCAACCACAAGGTGGCTACTGCGGCAGAAATTGATTCTTACGATGCTCTTGCGCCTTCTGAATTAAGCATTCTCAACGAAGTTTGGAAAGATTTTGGCCCATTCGACAAATGGGAGTTGGTGGACTGGACGCACAAACATTGTGAGGAGTGGGCCGACCCGAATGGAGGTCGATTGGACATCAAGGCCCGCAAGTTGGCCGAATCCTTTTCATGGAACGCCGAGGAGATCGAAACTTTCTTGGAGGAAATCGAGTCGGCAAACCGAATCCATTCCTTGCTGAATTGACCATCGGATGGAATTGACTCTCGGAATGGCTTTCCGGTGCATGGCGGAGCCGAGGCACATATACATTCCCTTGTTCGATCCAAACCGGGATGCCGACGAGATGTTGCTTGTGAACTTTACAACGCTTCGCGAGAAGTGCGTCGATGATGCCTGCATTCTCGATGATAGTGATTATGTGGAGTTGAAGCACCAGAGCACAGTGGCTTACTCAAGAGCCAATATTTACAAAAAATCCCTGTTCTGCGCTGCGGTTGGGAACAATCATTTTGTTCGGTTGGACGACCTGCCTAAAGCCACATTGGAAAAAATTATCTCGGGAGCTCTCGCTTCAATTGAGGTGCCGAAACGCAAGAAAGCAATTCTGCTAAAAACCATTTAGATTGGCTATCCATGAGGGTCTGCGGGCGAACTTATCCAGCTCGGATCCCGCCGTGAATTTCCCCGAACCAGCTCGGTTTGGGGCAAATTCCGTTCAGCTGATCAGCAGCAACCTTGGAGAATCAGTCCGTGGAGCACGGTGGATGCATGGAGGGACTGGACAACCGGGATATTGCACCGCAATGCGCCAGAGATTGGCTGTGCCGAACGGGTAGGGTTCTGAATCCGCTAAGGCCGCGTAGTGGAGGTCGTAGCAATTTTCACTCAAAAATTCACAGAATCCCTCATCGCCAAGGCA